>DATHVL010000215.1:0-6124 GCA_035461325.1 Pyrinomonadaceae bacterium | reverse complement strand
GTTCGCCTCAATTGCGGGCGAGGAAGCGGCTGATGACTATCGGGCGATCAACCTGTCGCCGGGGGATGAGGTAAGGACGATCTGCAGGTTGATGCGTGAGGATGCGTACTTGAATCCGGGTGTAACGCTGCGGCGGGAACTGATGGACCGGATGGGGATGGACGCAACGTGCTCGATCAAGAGCCCGCTGCTAATAGAGGTCACCGAACGAGGGAGCGTCTTCACGAATCCCTTTTCGGGATTACGATATTGGCTGATCGAGGAGATTCGCGAGACATTTGAGCCGCGGACCGCCGGTCTGCTGATCGCAGTGACGCAGGGGAACAAATATTTTCTTGACCGCGAAACGGCGCGCGTTTTCCGCGAAGGCGGGACGTTTCACATCCTGGTCATCTCGGGGCTTCATATCACCCTTATCGGCGGACTGATATTAGCAGTCGTGCGTTTATTTTCACGAACGGCGTGGATCGAGTTTGCCGTAACCACAGGCCTCTTGTGGGGACTGACGATGGCTGTGGGCGGGGGAGCGCCTGCGGTACGGGCGAGCGTGATGTTCTCGATCGTTCTGTTTGCGAGCGTTATCAATCGCGATGCGTCCCTGCTGAATTCGCTCGGGGCCGGTGCGTTGCTGCTGTTGGTATGGCAGCCGTCAGCGCTTTTTGATCCGTCATTTCAACTGACCTTTGCGAGCATGGCGGGAATTGTGGGACTAGCGTTTCCGATCGTTTCGAAATGCAGGGAGATCGGGGCTTGGTCGCCGACGCCGGAGCGGCCGTTTCCGCCGAATGTGCATGGGGGGCTGCGACGACTGTGTGAGTGGCTATATTGGAACCCGAAGCGATGGGAGATCGAGGAGAGCCGGCAGGTTTGGAGCGCGAAGCTTTTCAAACCGATCAAGGATCGAGCGTGGCAGCCTAGTGTTCGAAGAGGGGCGGCTTGGGCGTTTGAAGGGGTCGTCGTGTCGCTGGCCGTGCAGGTGTGGCTCGTACCATTGATGGCGTATTACTTTCACCGAGTGACGCCGGGCTCAATATTGTTGAACCTTTGGGTGGGGCCGCTGCTGGCTGGTGAAAGCGTCGCGGCGTTGCTCGCGGTGGCCGCGAGTCAGGCGGGCGAATGGGCGGGGCTACCGTTCGTTGTGCTGACGGATACTATCCACACTGTGGCGGTGTGGCTGCCCGCGGTGGTCACTGAGTGGGACGCGGCGAGTTGGCGCGTGCCGGTCTATTCAGGATCGGGGAGGATGGTTTATGCACTGTATCTTGTGCCGGTGGCCTTGATATCTGCGATAGCCTTTACTTGGAAACCGTTCGCTTTGCGGGGGAGGCGGTGGAGGCATCCCGCGGCGGCGGGCGCAACCATCTTAGCGCTGACCTTTGCGAGTTTGATCATTCTGCATCCGGGGACAACTCCGAGAGCGGATGGGCTGCTGCGTGTGGATATGCTCGATGTTGGGCAGGGCGATGCGACGCTGATCACTTTTCCGAACGGGGACACGATCCTGGTGGACGGCGGCGGGACGATCGGTTATCGGCGAGATGATAGCGAAGGCTTTGAGCGGGATGCGTTTCGCGTGGGTGAAGGCGTCGTTTCGGAGTATTTGTGGGAGCGGGGCTATTCGAGGATCACGGCGATCGTGGCGACGCATGCGGATGCCGATCATATTCAGGGACTGGCGGATGTCGCGCGGACTTTTGAGGTCGGAAGCGCGGTGATACCGGACGGACTCGAGGAGAGCGAGGATGGCAGGGAATTGCTCAAGGAGTTGGACGGCGTTGATACCGAGGTCCTCGTAGGCATGCGCGAGTTGGAGGTGGCGGGGGTCCGGGTGAGGATGTTGGTCGCGGATGGCGAAGGGTTGTCGGAGAATGATCGGTCGATAGTTGTGAGGTTGGAGTTTGGCGAAAGTACCGTTCTCTTAACCGGCGATATAGAACAAGGAGCGGAGGCTGCAATGCTTGCCGGGGGACTAGACATAAACGCGGATGTAGTGAAAGTGGCCCACCACGGAAGCCGAACTTCGTCAACGGAAGCCTTCGTCAAAGCTACTCGGGCGAAGCTGGCAGTGATACCGGTTGGAAGAAGGTCGCGGTTCGGGCATCCGCATCCGGAGGTGGTGGAACGGTGGAGCAGGGCAGGGGCACGAGTGATGACGACGGGTAGCGAGGGAACCGTGACGATAACGACCGACGGAAATTTTCTTAACGTGACGAGCTTCGGCGAGTTCGGGAGCCAAAGTAAACCGCTTAGTTTCAACGATTATCAATGAAAAACCCGGCCGATTCGATCTTACTCGAACCGTCCGGGCGTTACTTCAGTTGTCCTGTATGTAGTAATAGTACAGAGACGCAACCACTATGTCAAGCGTTTCTTAATGTTTTACATTAACAAACCACGTTTTTTTTAATGTTTAAAGTGACGGATGCCGGTAAAAGCCATAACGAGCCCGTGTTCATTGGCCGCGGCGATGGATTCATCGTCCTTTACTGAGCCTCCGGGCTGGATAATTACGGCCGCTCCTAGCTTGGCAGCTTCATCAACATTGTCCCGAAACGGAAAAAATGCGTCAGAAGCAAGGGCACAACCCTGTACGGGCAGCCCAAAGCGTTCGGCACGCATTGCGGCGATACGGACAGAATCGACGCGGTTCATCTGTCCGGCGCCGACGCCGAGTGTACGGTCGCTGTCCGCTAGAACAATGGCATTGGACTTGACGTGTTTGCAAACGAGCCAGGCAAGGTGCATTGCCTTTAACTGTTCATTAGTGGGTTGGCGTTCGCTGACGATCTGAAGATCGTCTATCGAGATGCGGTGTGTGTCGCGATCCTGGACCAGCATTCCTCCGGAGATCTGTTTGAACTCGAGCGCTTGGGCTGCACCCTCTGAGGGGGCCATGCGAAGAACCCGAAGATTCTTTTTCGTTTTGAAAACCCGAAGTGCGGCTTCGTCGAAATCGGGTGCAATGACGACCTCGGTAAAGACCTCGTTTACGGCGATTGCGGTTTCTTCATCGACGGTTGAGTTAAAGGCGACTATTCCGCCAAACGCAGATACGGGATCGGTCGAAAGAGCACGTTTGTAGGCCTCGTAGTTCGACGAACCTATGCCGACGCCGGATGGGTTGGTGTGTTTGATGATCGCCACGGCGAGTTCGTCAAAATCGGTGACCAACTGCCACGCCGCCTCAGCGTCAACGTAATTGTTGAACGACATCTCTTTTCCGTGGAGCTGTTCGGCCCCCGCGATGCCGCCGGCCTCGCCGGTTGTGTAAAGGGCGGCGCGCTGATGCGGATTCTCGCCATAGCGCAGGCCGGCGGTGCGTTCGAGCGAGATGTGCAAAGATTCAGGAAGTGTGTCTTCATCCGATCGCGCGTCCGCGAACTCTTCGTGCTCGATAAAAGACAAATGTCCAAGCGGATTCAACGGCTCAAGGCGTTCGAGGTCGTCGAACGAAAGCTGGCGAGAGAGGTAGGAGGAAATTGCGAGATCGTAGGCGGCGGTTCGGGTATATGCTAACGCCGCCAAACGCTGACGTGTCTCTGGCAGAAGTGCCCCGCCGTTTTCGTTTAGTTCGGCGAGAACCTCGGTGTAGAGCCGGGGGTCGGTAACTACCGCTACGTCGCGCCAGTTCTTTGAGGCTGAGCGGATCATCGCAGGGCCGCCGATGTCGATCTGCTCGACAGCCTCGGGAAGTGAGACGCCCTCTTTTGCGACGGTCTGCTCGAAGGGGTAAAGGTTGACGACCACTAGGTCAATCGCTTCGATTCCATGCTCCTTCATCGCTGCGACGTGACTTTCGTTATCGCGGAGTGCTAGAAACGCACCGTGTATCATGGGATGGAGAGTTTTTACGCGGCCGTCCATCATCTCAGGAAATCCCGTAATGTCGGCGACCTCGGTGACTTCCAGGCCGGCGTCGCGAAGTGCCCTGGCAGTCCCGCCGGTAGAGATGATCGTGACGCCGTTTGCGGCGAGGCCCCGGGCAAAATCAACGACGCCGGCCTTATCTGAAACGCTAATTAGTGCGCGGCGGATCTTTCGTAATTCGGTCATATGATGAGTATTTAAACAAGGATAGAAATAAAGATTGTGTACAAAAAGAAAAAAGCGGTCAAAGCAGACCGCCCGTTTTTCATCAATAATATGTTAGAACTGTTTGGAACCGCGATCCCAAAATGCGGTGCGATCACCCGGAAGGACAGCGAGGTCTAAAAGAAAAAGCGTCCCAAGAAAAGCAGGCTCAACAGGAAAACAAGGGTATATAAGACGATCTTTATTACGCTCATAGCTTTCTTAGCAAGGCACCGGCCGCTCGGGGCTCGGGCAAGTCAAAGGAAGTGGTTTCGGACAAAGTCCATGTCAAAGTACAGACCTTTATCATATAGCTTTTTTCCCGCTATGTGCGCCATTTTACAAATCTTTACATTTGTCGCGGCGGGGCAACAGCCGGAGGTGACGATCGAGGTGCGCACGGGTGTCGATCCGAGCGTATCGATCACGGGCAAGGGGTTTACGGGTCAGAAGAGTATTGGATTTTTACGAGCGGCCGGCGGGACGGATGGCTTAGAAAAACGTGTTTCGAAATTCCGCTCGTTCGACGAAATTGGCGGTAAAATTGAAACACGACAGCTTCAAGCTGGTGAATACCTGGCAGAGCGAGCAGCGTCGGGCTGGAGCTACGAAGTGGACCTAGCACCGCCCAAGGCTCCGGCGGCTGCCGCACACGTTTCATGGATCGGGGAAAGCTTCGGATCGTTGATGGCGGCCGATCTGTTGCCTCTCGGTAACAATCACGGGCAATTGAAGCTGAGTTTGGTTTTTCCTGCAGGATGGACCACCACATCCGGGAAAATAGATCTGGAGACCGACAAAGCGAGCGAGCTTGTCATCATGATCGCAAAGGGTTTCACGAGGCGGCAAGCGGGAGAGGATGCGGCGGTTAATATCGTCGGTGAGTTTCATTTTTCGCCGGAAGAGGCCGCCGAAATGGCTGGAGAGATCATCAAAGAATATTCTCGGGTATTTGGCGGCCGGCCCCATGGGGGCATCGAGATAAATATTCTGCCATTCCCGATGCAGGTGAACCACGGAACATGGCAGGCTGAGACGCGGGGGCGTACGGTTACGATCGTCTCGGCGGATATGGCGTTCCGGACGCAATCGGTTCAGCGTTTGCACGAACAGCTCCGGCACGAGGTTTTCCATATATGGATACCAAACGGCGTGAACCTGACCGGACAATACGATTGGTTTTATGAAGGGTTCGCGTTGTACCAGTCGCTGAAGACCGCTGTGGCAGTAAACCGAATCGGGTTTAGCGATATGACCTCGACGCTTTCAAGGGCGTACGCGATCGACCGCCGGCAGCCGGGCAGCACGTCGCTATTGGAGGCATCAAGATCGAGATGGGCGCCCGGCGGGACAGAAGTATATGCCCGGGGGTTATTCGTCGCATTTCTGACGGACGTTGCGCTACTTGCCGATTCGGGCGGGAAGCGGTCGGTCGAAGATCTATTACGGGACTTTTACGGAAACCACAGGAACGGAGCGGGTATGGACGGCAATGAGGCAATCGTCGGTATGTTGGAGAAGCGGCCGGAATTGAAACGTATACTTGATCGATATATTCGCGGGGGTGAAGCGATCGAGGAGACGGAGCTTTTGAAGTCAGCGGGCTTTGAAGTCGGGCCTGATGGTCTAAAGGCAGCGACAAAACCCGGCGGGCGGCAAAAGACGATTTTGGACAGATTGGGATATAATAATTGGCGTAGGTCCCCTAAATTCCTGAAATGAGATCAAAAGCATTAATTCTAGTTTTAACCGCGGTTATTGCGATCGGCTCGTCCGGGTGCAGCTTGCTTGATTCTACCGTAAGCAGTTTTTCGCAGGCGGTGGGCCTTTCGGACACCGCGGTCGTAATCGCGAAAACGGCACAGATACGCACGTCATATGCGGTCGTGGCAGCGGACCTGTTAGAGGTGAAGCGGGGGGACCGCCTGGACGTAATAGATAAGGTCGAGTTCGAAAAGGTGCTGTGGTACCGCGTCCGCGCGCGAGACGAGGACGAGACGGAAGGATGGATCGAGTCCCAGAATGTTATCACGAACGAGATCCTTGAAGAGTC
>DATHVL010000214.1:0-4585 GCA_035461325.1 Pyrinomonadaceae bacterium | reverse complement strand
GAGGTAAGGAGCTCGTCGCCGCGGTCAAGAAGCGTAACATCGTCAGCCTTAACGCTCGCGTTGTAGTGATAGCCGATGTTAGCCGAGAGGTTCGCCCAGCGAGCCAACCGTGCATCAGCAAAAAGCGTCAGCAGGATGTCGCCGCGATTGCCGCCCGGGCTAGCACCACGCTGCAGCTGGTTAAAGCCGCCGAAGTCGTCCGCCGAATCGGCATAAAACCGATAAGCACCGATGATACCGATGCCGACCGGATTGTTGATATCCGTCCAACGCCATTTACCGCCAACGGTAAAGGTATTAAATGCAGATGTTCCCCAAATGCGGTTCAGGAACGGAGCATCGTTCAAATAGCTCGGGGCTGTTGTGAACGAGGTCGGAACCGTTGCGCCGGGGCCGCCGGGAGCCGGAACGATGGTCGTCGTCTGAAGGACGATGCCCGGCAGAATGCTGCCGTAAACCGAACCGATGCCCGGGAAGTTGTCAGCAGCGCCGCCGCTTGATATCGCCGGCCCCATCTGGGCATTGGTGCCCGCCGGGAAGCCGAATAGCGGTCCTGACCAGAACGGGAACTGAAGTCCGAACGTTCCGCTGCTGCCGCCGTTATACGGGTACTGCACAAAAGGCTGCGTACCGGCCGGGCGGAAGATCGCACGTCCGGACCACGGGCCGCCTGCACCTGCCTGAGGTGCGAGGATGATAGCCGCGGGGCTTACGCCGTTGATCGCAGAATTGGGCAGATAAAAGCCTGAAAGATTGCGAGGCGAGTTTACCTTGATACCGCGATATGCGTCGGTGTTAAAGAACAACTCGAAATAGTTGTTCAAACCGATCTGAAAGCTCAAGGGGACTTCCGAGATGTCTACATTGCCCGGGTCCCGATCATAGTTACTTAACGCAGCACTGAGGGTAAACTCTCCCTTTCGAAGAGTTTGACCGTCATAAACTGTGAAGAGACCGGTCGGGCCACCCATTGGTCCGCCAGTTCCTACAGTAGGAGCCGTGTTTCTGTTATCCCTTTCTGACCGCCTGCTGCTGTCTGTAGTTGTCTGAGCCGTAGCCGCAAATACAAGCGCAAGAAGAGTCAGCGTTACAATAAACACTCTGTAAGCGAGTTTCATCATATTCCTCCGCCGAAAATAAGAAATCAAATTCAAGTTGTAGCCATAAAATATGGTACCGCAATATTTTAATAAGCTACTAAGTATTACATACGCCAAGATTCTTGCCAATTCTTTAAAACTGAAATTACTCAGCGTTCAGTACTAAGGCATATGTCCCTAGGTTCTATTTAGCGGAAAACGCTCCAATCAAATCAGAGATCGAACAAAAAGCGTAATTCCACTAGGTAAAGACCTTATTACAACTTCGTCCGAAAATCAAGCATTTTTAACAGATTGGGTATTTTTTCTTTAAGCGTAAATTCCACGCATCCTTGTGTGATAAGCCACACGGTCGATGGCCATCATATACGCCGCAGTCCGTGTATCCACCTCGTGCTTGTCGGCGTAGTGGCAGAGTTCGTTAAAACTGGCCACCATTTTTTCTTCCAATCGTTCGTTCACCTGGGCCTCGGGCCAGAAATAGCCCATGCGGTCCTGGACCCACTCAAAATACGAAACCGTGACGCCGCCGGCATTCGCCAAAATGTCGGGGATAACGAAGATCCCCTTGTCGTGTAGGATCTTATCGGCCTTAGGGGTGGTCGGGCCGTTGGCCCCCTCCGCAAGGATCTTGCACCTGATCCGGTCGGCATTCTCAGAGGTGATCTGGTTCTCTGTAGCGCACGGTGCCAGCACGTCGCATTCGATCTCTAGAAGGTCCTTGTTAGATACGGGCTCGGACTCCTTATAGCCCTCAAGCGAGCGGTTCTTTTGCAGAAATTCCAGCACAGCCGGTATGTCGAGGCCGTTGGAATTGTAGATACCGCTGTGGACATCAGAGATCGCAACCACCTTGTAACCCTGCTCATGCATCAGCATTGCGCCGATACCGCCCACATTTCCCGACCCCTGAACCACGACCGATGTCTTTTCAGGTGTAAGGTCGTACCGCTTGATCGCCTCATTTACGGTAAAGAGCACTCCGCGGCCGGTCGCCTCCCGGCGGCCCAAAGATCCGCCGAGCGCGACGGGTTTACCCGTAACGACTGCCGTTACCGTGTGGCGAGAATGCATCGAATAGGTGTCCATGATCCACGCCATCGTCTGCTCGTTCGTGTTCATATCCGGAGCCGGCACGTCCTTGTCCGGCCCGATGAAATCGATGAGTTCCGCGGTGTAGCGGCGGGTCAGTCGTTCCAGTTCGCCGATCGACATTTGGAGCGGGTTACAGATAATGCCGCCCTTGCCGCCGCCGAACGGGACGTTGACGACCGCGCACTTCCAGGTCATCCACGCTGCGAGGGCCTTGACCTCATCGAGCGTTACGTCCGGAGCGTAACGGACCCCGCCCTTTGCCGGCCCGCGTGCAAAATTGTGCTGAACGCGATATCCCTCGAAAACCTGGATATGCCCGGTATCCATCTTCACCGGTATGTAAACCTTGATCTCGCGGCTCGGAACCCGCATCACTGCGTAGAGGTCCGGGTCCAGGCCCATTAATTGGGCGGCCCGGTCAAACCGTTCGCTCATTGCTTCGAACGGGTTCTTTTCGTCACTGCCCTTAAATCGCCGCATCTCGTCGGCCATCGGATTTGCCATTTGTTAATTACGCTCCAAATAACGTTTAACGTTGTTACCTTATTTAAAGGCGGCTCTGCTGTTCAGAGAGCCGCTGCGAAAACCTCGTAGGTCGAGGGCCACGAATCGAAACCCGAGGGCCTCTATCTTATCCGCCAAAGCACGGAGAGATTCGAATGCCGCGGGAGATGTCATCTCCGCTTCGGCGATCTCGATCCGGGCAATGTCGCCATGAACGCGCAGCCGGAACTCGCGAAACCCGGCGGCGCGAAGTATTGCCTCTCCCCTTTCGACCCGGTCCAAGCGTTCGATGGTCACGGGCGTGCCGTTTGCGACCCGTGATGAGAGGCAAGGAGCAGCGGGCTTGTCCCACGTCCTAAGGCCGAGTTCCCTGCAGCGTTCCCGAATATCTTCCTTGGTAAAGCCAAGATCGGCCAGCGGGCTGATAACGCCATGTTCAGCCGCGGCTATGCGTCCCGGGCGGTGATCTGCAAGGTCGTCGGCGTTCGTACCGTCAACGACCGCGGCGAAACCGCGGCTTCGTGCTAGGGCGCTTAGCGTTTCATATAGCTCTGATTTGCAGTGAAAGCAGCGGTCCGCGCCGTTCGCCTGATAATCCTTGCTCTCCATTTCGAAGGTTTCGACCGTTTCGAAAGGAACACCCAAAGCAAGGGCCGTTAACCGTGCCTCTTCCCTCTCGAACTGGGAAACGCTCGGCGACAGGCCCATCACGGCCAACGCCTTTTCTCCTAGTTCATAAAAGGCCACCGACGCGAGATACGCACTGTCGACCCCGCCGGAGTACGCGACCAACACGCTGTCAAGATCGCGCATCAAAGCGCGAAGTCGAAGCTCTTTTTCAACGATCGTTCGTGTATTGGCTTGGGTGGATGCGATCTGGGGATTCGCGGTCATTTCGGCTGGATGAGTCTGATCAATAAGTATTTTCTTTCGGTCGCAAACTCAAAATCTTAACCTAGCGCATAGCGGCTTGCAACCGCATATAATCGAAATTGGACAGCCAAACCCGCGAGGTGAAAATCTAGGAGTTTTTGTGGGGAAATGTTATTATTCAGGTACAGGATCTACCTCATGAAGTTGTTTTTTTGCGTGCCAAATGGACGTCCGCCGCACCGGGCAAGAGTCTTGGCTGTTGCTCTCGCGATCGTGGTTATTTTGGCGTTCCCGGCCTACTCTCAGGAGGATGCGGGGGCCGCGGACGACACCTCGGTGGCTGTCTCGCTTTTTAATGAAGGCCAGGACGCTCACGAACGGGGCGACATCCCGACCGCGATCTCTTTTTATAAGAGGGCTCTCGCGGCATTCCCCGAATTTCCCGAAGCCGAATATCAGCTTGGCACCGCTCTTGTATCACAACGTGACCTCGAAGGTGCGGCCGGCGCTTTTCGTCGGGCACTGGAATATCGGGAAGACTGGTCACTGGCACTTGCCGCCCTGGGACATACGCTTGTCCGTCGCGGCGATCTTGGCGAAGCGGAAAAAGTTCTCACGGCCGCGATCGCAAAGGACGAATCAAACTTCCCTGCCTTGGCTTCTTTGGTAGAACTACGCCTTAAGCAGGGTGCCGACACGGCAGTGCTTCGCGAATTGCTGCAAACGGTCACAGGGCTCACTTCAAAAGCAAACCCGACCGCGTCGCTGTGGGCAGCCCGCGGAGCTCTTGAACGCACACTCGGCCTCCACAAGGACGCGGCGGCGAGCCTGGCAAAGGCAGCGGCGGCTGACCCGCGAAACGAGTTTGCCTTTTATGAACTTGCGGCAAATGCCCTCGATGCGAAAGATCCTGACACGGCCGAATCACACATCGCGAAGCTCGGCGAGCTCGCCCCGGACTCCTCTGATCACAAATATTTGCGGGCGCGGCTGCTGACCGCTCGCAACGACCT
>DATHVL010000213.1:0-1873 GCA_035461325.1 Pyrinomonadaceae bacterium | reverse complement strand
CTTTTTCGCATCGATGTTCCTCATTCGCGATTCGATCCAGCTGCGGGTGTTTGATACGTTTGCGATCATCATTTTGATGGGCGTGCTTGTGCTGCCCAATTTCGGGATCAACCAACGTGTTGCGGGAGTGTTTCATTACGGCGTCGGAGTGATATGGGCGGGTTTTACTTCGCTGATCGGGCCCTTTATGTTGCTCGGCGCCGATGTGGATTGGAAAGAGATGCCGGGAAATCGGCTGAGCAAGAGTGTCTTTTCGGTGCTTCGCGGGCTGGCGATCGCATTGCCGTTGTTTGTCATATTTGGGGCGCTCTTTATGGCGGCCGACGCCGCATTTGAGAACTTCGCCAATCGGGCGATCAATTTCGACGTCGACGTTGTCATTTCTCACGTGATGCTCACATCGGTGCTGGCATGGCTGACGGCCGGGTACTTTCGCGGGACACTGATCGAGCACTTCGCGGCAAAGGCGGCAGAAGCGGCGGTCAGCCCGATACCGAAGGCGGACGCAAAGGCCGAATCCACCGAGAAAGATAACAGCGGCAGCCGGGTCGATAAATTCACTGCCGAACCGGCGGAGGACACATCGCTCCCCAACAACGCGACCGTCGTCGAGCACATCAACAAAACGGATGAACCGAACGCTGGCGACGCAGGAAGCTCAAGTGCCGCGGCCGAAATCACTAAACGCGACTGGCAGAACTGGGACAACACCCGCTTTCCGCAGGTCTTTACGTTGGGCACGGTCGAGACGGTGATCATACTCGGGTTGATCAACCTGCTTTTTCTAAGCTTTGTGATCTTTCAGCTGCCGTACCTATTCGGAGGGATGGAGCTTGTGAGGAATACGCCGGGGCTGGGGCTTGCGGAGTATGCCCGCCGAGGGTTTGGAGAATTGGTCGCCGTTGCCGCTCTTGTGCTGCCGATGCTGCTTGCCTCGCATTGGCTTTTGCGTCGCGACAAGTCGGGGAACGAGACGATCTTTCGCGTGCTTGCGGGTATTCAGGTCGGCCTGCTATTCGTGATCATGGCCTCGGCGATGCAGCGGCTGGTGCTGCTCACGGGCGAATTGGGATACGGCTGGACGACCGTGCGCTTT
Source organism: Pyrinomonadaceae bacterium (assembly GCA_035461325.1). Taxonomy (GTDB): domain Bacteria; phylum Acidobacteriota; class Blastocatellia; order Pyrinomonadales; family Pyrinomonadaceae; genus OLB17. The sequence goes on along the minus strand of DATHVL010000213.1, from coordinate 777 downwards.
TACCCGATGGTGCTGATGATATGGTTGGCCGTGGTTTTCGTTTGGTTCGGCTGGACCGTGCTTCGCGGGCACCGGAACAACTTTGCATGGGGAGCGCTGTGGTCTGCGATCATCATCCTCGGAGCCACGAACCTGATGAACCCGGCCGACTTTATCGCCCGCAAAAACATCGAGCTAATGCAGCAAGGACGGGAGTATGACGCCGGGTATTTTACACAGCTGGGGGCGGATGCGGTGCCCGCCGTGCTTTCAGGCCTCGGCGAGATGTCGCACGACGATCAGTGCCTTACAAAGCATTATTTACATTCGCATTACCTGGAACTCGGGGAGGTCGGCGATCTTCGTTCATTCAACTTTTCACGCAAGAACGCTTTTGCGGCGCTCAACGAGCATGATCCTTTTCTTCACGAAACGGCCGGATGTACGGAATGGGTTTCTATCGGTGAACACTAGGCCCGGTTCTCAAGGCACCGGCACATCCCGGTGCCTGCTATAATGCACCCGAGGGCAATACGTGACGCATCAACGCGATCTTATCCGCGAATATATATCGTACATCCGGGTCGAAAAGGGGCTTTCGAAAAACTCGCTCGAGGCATATGAGCGCGATCTGAGGAAGCTTGAGGCATGGACGGAGACGAACAGCATTGCGCTATTGACGCTTGAACGCGACGAGCTTCGCGAGTGGCTGATGGACCTATCGCGGGCAAAGATCTCGGAGAATTCGAAAAGGCGGTTAATCAGTGCCGTACGGGGATTCTATAAGTTTCTGATGAC
>DATHVL010000212.1:0-2005 GCA_035461325.1 Pyrinomonadaceae bacterium | reverse complement strand
AGTCTTCGCAGCCTGATCCTGGCCGACCCGACACGCAGGCTGGAAGAGGTAATGCGGACGGATTACCGAACTGCCCATACGGGTGACTCCGCGGAGGAGGTCGCCCAGACGATATCTGAATACAATCTTCTGGCACTGCCGGTAGTTGACGACGAGGGCGATATCGCCGGAATCGTAACGGTCGACGATGCGATGGAGCTTCTGCTCCCTCGCGGCTATCAGCGACGCCTGCCGCGAGTTTTTGCATAATGACTGAAACTGCAATGCGTTCACCGTCGTATAACGAGAACAAATAACAAGGTTTTGGACCGTATTCGATAGAATCGCAATAATTCAACGACAAAGGAGTACTGCTATGAAAGGAAAGATCTTTAGTGTCATCGCCCTCTTTGCGATGATCATGTTTGTTGCACATCCCGGATATGCACAGTCGGATAAGTTTTCGATCGGGGAGTCGCTTGATGACTTCACGATGGCCGGAACGGACGGCAAGCAGCACTCCTTCAACAGCCTTCGCGGCAAGAATGGTACCGTGCTGATCTTTCTTTCGGCCCAATGTCCTGTGGTGAAGGCTTATATTGCGCGTATTGGCGAGATCGCGGACGAATATAAGAGCCGCGGGATCAATTTCGTAGGCATAAATTCGAACAACCGCAACGCCGAATCGCTTGAATGGGTGACATCCGACGCCGCCGAAAATTTCAAGTTCCCGATGCTCATTGACGAGGGCAATGTGATGGCCGATAAACTAGGCGCAACGGTTACTCCCGAGGCCTATTACTTTGACGCGGATAACAAGCTGCTCTATCACGGTGCGATCGATAACGACCGATCAGGCCGCAACATCGAGCACCAATATCTGAAGACCGCATTTGATGCATCGCTTGGGGGCGGGAAGATCGAAACAACGCGGACGAACGCATTCGGCTGTGAGATCAAACGCGTAGCGAGCAAGTAAATTTCAGGATGCTTAGAACCTTTTATAAACGGGCGGCAGCCGGCATTCTAGCCGGTTTTGCCGTCTTTGTTCTGTTCGCCTCCGGGATGGGGCAAACTGCGGTAAAGCCGGCGGCACCGGCGCCGGCTATCTCGCAGGTCAAGAAGATCGACGGCGATGAATTTGCCCGCCTTATTAAGCCGGACGGCAAACCGCTCTTGATCAATTTTTGGGCGACGTGGTGCGTGCCATGCCGTGAGGAATTTCCGGACCTGGTCAAACTCGATGCGGAATACAAAGGCCGGATAGATTTCATTACTATCACGCTCGATTTTGAGGAAGAGCTTGAGACGGGCGTACCAAAATTTCTCGCTGAGATGAAGGCGTCGATGCCGACATACCTGCTCGTTACACCGGACGAAACGGCCGCGATCGCTGCAGTCTCAAAGGATTGGGCGGGCGGGCTCCCCTTTACTGTTCTTTACGCACCGGACGGCAGTATCGCGTACCTGCGTCAGGGTTTGATCAGGCTGGAAAAGGTGCGGGAAGAGATCGATAAGATTTTGCCGGAAAAGTAGCGGATGCGTGGACGGCGGCGATTCACCTTGATTCGCATTACGTGCTGTGATAGTGTCATCGCTGCAACATATTTGCATCAGGAGGAAACACGATGTTACGGACGATCGAAGATTTCGAAAAGGATTGGGCGTACGAAGAGGAGTCGACACTGAAGGTGCTGAGGACGCTGACGGATGAATCGCTGGGCCAAAAGGTTACGGACGAGGGACGTTCGCTTGGATATTTGGCATGGCACCTCGCGCTGACGCCGGGGGAAATGATGGGACTGGTGGGTGTGAAAGTTGACGGGCCGCCGCATGATGCACCGATGCCCGCGACAGCGGCTGAGATCGCGGATGCATATGAAAGGGCTTCGCGTTCGATGTTGGGCGAGATAAAGGCGAACTGGACCGACGAAACACTGCTGCAGACCGACGAGATGTACGGTGAAACGTGGGCACGCGGTTTGACCCTATTTTTCCTGATCGCTCACCAGGCGCACCACCGCGG
>DATHVL010000211.1:0-2340 GCA_035461325.1 Pyrinomonadaceae bacterium | reverse complement strand
GGGGCCGCCGCCTGACCGCTCCTGGCCTGCCCGAGCAATGCCTCAAGTTCCTGCCTGTCGACATCCGTTTTCGCACGGCCGCTGCTGATCAATGTGCTGCCGTCCGACGCTGTAAGTTCGATGTGAGTCAAATTTCCCTGGTCAGCCAACTGCCGCAGTTCTTCTTCTCTGACTGCCCTATCGCCGATGGCCCGAGCCAGCATCGACGCTGTCTCGTGCAGCCGAGCCGATTGGTCCGCTATTGCCTGTTTCTCAACCTGCCGAGCCTCACGTACCACATTTTCAGGTATCTGGGTGAACCAACGCTCGATCGCCCGGTTCATAAACAAATAGGAAAATCCCGCCATCGCGATGATGGGCAACAGGCTGACGGCGGCGAAAAATATCAAAAGCCGGGTCTTGATCCGCGAGCCAAGTTGCAACGCACGCCGCTCCCTCAATAGTTTTAGGATCGACCGCAGAAATATGAATCCGAATATGACGAATGCGAAAAAGTTGAGTGACGAGAGTGCATAAAGTAGCAGCGTGTCGCTGGCCGTCTCGACCGCAAAATCCTTCCACAGGTTCGAGGTCTGCAAAAGGATCAGCACCCCGAATGAGATCACCACCAGCGCGCCCAACAGCCACGGCACTCGACGGCGTCTTAGAGGTTTCTTTTCCTGCTTCTCCACGGGCATCAGTTTAACATAGCCCACCGATGGTTTGGCGGCGAGCTAGGGCTCGGCTAAACTCGCTTTGTCCTATGGATTTACGCACGATCCTCTTCGATCAAACCGAACGGCTCCGCAGCGGCTGGCGCTTCGCGATCTTTCTCGCAGCATTTATCTTCGCGGGGTCGGTGCTCAACTCGCTCCTCGTCGGGACCTTCGTTGGAACGGGTGTCCAAGTCGGAGAATCGCCGCTCTTCATGGCGGCGAGCAGCACCGTCTCGCTCATCCTCGCCCTCGCGATCGGCTATTATTGCGGAAAATATCTGGAGGGGCTTCCTTTTCGGGCCCTGGGTGCTTCGCCGTTTCCAGGATGGCTTTCTAATTTGGTGATCGGACTGGTGTTTGGCCTCCTGACAATCGGCATAGCCGTCGGTATCGGCATTGCCGCGGGGGGCATTTCGTTCCAATTCAACACGGAAGACACAGCCTCCACCATCGCCCGGTCAATGGCACTCGCATTTGCCGTTTTTGCCGTGGCCGCCGCTTTCGAAGAAGCCCTTTTTCGCGGTTATATCCTGCAGACTTTCGCCCGATCGGGCCTGGCGTGGTTCGCGATCCTCCTTACGTCTTTTTTCTTTGCATGGGTTCACCGAAGGAACCCCGGCGCGGGCGATATTTCCACCCTCAACACCGCCCTTGCCGGTGTCTGGTTCGGCGTCGCATATCTAAGGACGCGTGACCTGTGGTTCGTTACCGGGCTGCATTTTATGTGGAACTGGGCGCAAGGGTCACTGCTGGGGATAGAAGTGAGCGGTTTAACGAAGATCTCAGAGGCTCCGCTGCTCCGCGAGATCGAGCACGGCCCGGCGTGGCTGACCGGCGGCGACTATGGCATCGAAGCGGGCATCATTACGACGATCGCTCTCATCATCTCAACCGCCGCGATCCCGTTTCTTCCTTTTCTAAAACGGGCCGAAGTCGATGCCTCCGACGCTCAGCGAATCCAAAATCCAAAATCCAAAATCTAAAATCCCTACACGGTGTTGATCTTAAACGATATATCCACCGCCCGCGCGGAATGGGTTATCCGCCCGACGGAGATCAGATCGACGCCCGCCTCTGCGTAGGACCTTACGCGGTCAAGTTCCATCCCGCCGGATGCCTCGATCAGGACGTGGGGATTTAGGTTCCGAGACATCTCCACAAGTTTCGCCGCCTCTTCCGGGGTTTGATTGTCGAGCATCACGATATCCGCACCTGCTTCGATCGCCTCGCGAAGCTGCGCCCAATTGTTGATCTCGACTTCGACCTTGTGAAGGTGCCCCACCGTCTCCTTCGCCGCAAGGACCGCCTCGGTAACGCCGCCTGCCAGCGAGATATGGTTGTCCTTGATCAGCACACCGTCGTCCAGGCCCATTCGGTGATTCTTGCCGCCGCCCACCGTCACCGCGTATTTCTCAAGCTGCCGAAGCCCCGGCGTCGTCTTTCGCGTATCGACGATCTTCGCCCCCGTTCCCTCGACGGCCTTTACATACTGCCGAGTAAGCGTGGCAACGCCCGACATTCGCTGGAGCAGATTCAGAGCCACTCGTTCGCCCGTCAACAGCACATCGGCGTAGCCCTTAAGCGTCCCGATGACGGTGCCTTCCTCGACCTCGTCACCCTCATTATACCCGGTCTCGATCTCGCT
>DATHVL010000210.1:0-3657 GCA_035461325.1 Pyrinomonadaceae bacterium | reverse complement strand
TCCAGATGCCGCAGCCCCGCCTCCTGCGTATATTCGCTGATGATCTTTGCGATCGCCCGTTTATCGAACTTCACGTCGCGCTTCGCGAGTCCGTTCTCGGCAACCTGCTTCGGTATCAAGTGCCGCTTCGCGATCTCGAGCTTTTCCTCTTCCGTGTAACCCGAAAGCTGGATGATCTCCATCCGGTCCCGGAGCGCCGGCTGTATCGTGTCGAGCACATTCGCCGTTGTCATGAACATCACATTCGAGAGGTCGAATGTTACGTTCAAATAGTTATCGCGGAAGGCAAAGTTCTGTTCCGGGTCCAGCACTTCAAGCAACGCACTCGATGGGTCGCCTCTAAAATCCGCCCCGACCTTGTCGATCTCATCCAACATTATTAGCGGATTGTTCGTCCCCGCCTGCTGTATCGCCTGAAGCAGCCGCCCCGGCATCGCCCCGACATATGTCCTCCGATGCCCTCGGATCTCCGCTTCATCATGCAGCCCGCCCAGGCTCAGCCGCACAAACTTCCGGTCCAGCGCCCGCGCGACCGAACGCCCAAGCGACGTCTTCCCCACTCCCGGAGGCCCCACCAAACACAGTATCGACCCCTTCGGCTTCTCCATCAGCTTGCGCACCGCCAGCGATTCGACGATCCGCTCCTTCACCCGCTCCAGACCGTAGTGGTCCTCATCCAGGATCTTTTCCGCCAATTTCAGATCCAGATTGTCCACCGACTGTGTGGACCATGGCAGGTCGGTCATGACGTCCAGCCAATTACGAAGCGTAGCCGTTTCCGCCGCATCCGGGTGCATCCGCTCGAGCTTCTTAAGCTGTCGCAGCGCCTCTTCTTCGGCCGCCTCCGGCATCTCCGCCTTGAGGACCTTTTCGCGGTACAGCTCGATCTCTTCGTAGAGTTCGTTTCCCTCGCCCAGCTCCCCCTGGATCGCCTTAAGCTGCTGCCGAAGGAAATATTCCCGCTGCGACCTGTCGATATCAGCACGAGCCTGGGTATTGATCTCTTGCTGCACGGTCAGCACGTCGATCTCTTTGCTCAGCAGTTCATTCACACGCCGCAGCCGGTCGACGGGCCCCATTATGTCCAACACACTCTGGGCATCTTCAACACGAAGGTCGATATTGGAAGCCGAGAGATCGGCGAGCCGGCCTGCATCGTCAAGATTGGCGATTATCGCCAGCACTTCCGGCGAGATATTCTTTCCCAATGAGGCGGCACGCTCCATCGAACCCCGTACGTTGCGCATGAGCGCCTCGACCTCGAGCGAATTCTCGGGCGCAAGCGGTTCCGAGATCGGCGTGATCTGCGCCCGGACGTGGTCACCCGATGCATCGATCCCGTCGATCAGCGTCCTTGAAAGCCCCTGAATAAGTATCCTTATCCGCCCGTCCGGCAGCTTGAGCATCCGCATTATGATCGCAACGGTGCCCACCTCGAACAGGTCTTCCTGCTGCGGATCTTCCTTATTTACATCCCTCTGCGAGACCAGGACGATCATCCGGTTGTCCTTCAAGGCCTCCTCGACCGCACGCACCGACTTGTCCCGCGAAACAAAAAGCGGAACGATCATAAACGGATAGATCACGATGTCGCGCAGGGGCAGTGAAGGCAGCTCCGAAGGGATCTGCATCATAGGCTCTATCGCCTCATTCTCGGCCAGCGAGATAGGAAATTCCTCAAGTTCGTCCATTCCTTTAATGTTATGCGTTAACCGTCTAAAGGGCAAAGCCCGCTCTCTTTCGAAAGGCGGGCTATTGCGGTTGTTTTCATCCGGAAGTTTTTCAGCTCGTTTTCTAAGCCGGCTCGTCGGCCCGATCGCGTGACCGGACCAGGTCTTTAAGCTCCGTCATGAACTCCGACACGTCCTCAAATTCCAGATAGACCGAGGCAAATCGTACATACGCGACCTTGTCCAGCGATTTCAACCGCCGCATGATCACCTTGCCGATCTCGCTCGTCGCAAGTTCGCGGTCCAGCGAATCCTGCACGTGCCGCTCCGCCGAATCGACGATCGCCTCAAGCTGTGCCGTGGAGATCGGCCGCTTCTCACAAGCCCTAAGCAACCCCGCCATTATCTTCCCGCGGTCAAAAGCTTCGCGCTTCCCGTCCTTTTTCACCACCATATACGGTATCTCGTCGATCCGCTCATATGATGTAAAACGGCGGCCGCAGCCAAGGCATTCGCGGCGCCGGCGGATCGAATCTCCGTCCTTTGCCTCTCTCGAGTCAACGACCTTGTCTTCTATATGGGCGCAAAATGGGCAACGCATATCTGTTTATCTGTCAGGACTCGGGTCTTAATTCCTCGATATTTGGTGCATCAGATTCGATCTCCTCCACGGCATGTTCGCTGGAGACCAGGTTGCGGAAGCGTTCAATACTTATATCACCATGCGCAAAATAATATAACCCGAAAACGATCGCCGGGGCGAAATAGACCAAGTGCATCGCGATCGAAACCGCCGCAGCGTCTTCGTACCTTATCGACGGCATTAGAAAGATCAGGCTCGCTGCCGTTGCCGTGTGAAACGCTCCCGCGGCCCCGCCGGGTGTCGGTACCACCGAACTGACCACCGCGAACCCCATAATGAACAGCGAATCGCTGAACGTGAACGGCAGGTCAAACGCAAGCAGCACAAGCCATGTCGGTATCGAGATCGCGAACCACAGCAGCACCGTCCAAAACACAACTCCGACTATCTCTTTCCAATCCCGCAAGATCGCCAGTGCCGCATGAAGCTGACGCATCAGGCTAAGGAAAATTTTCGCGATGCGCCGCGGGATGATCTTCCTGTCCGTAACTCTCTCAGCCCATTTGATGATCGGCCCCGCGTAGCGTTGGTAGATTGCTAATGCAACGAAGCCCATCGCCACCGCCACCAGCATCAGCCAGCCGACTATGTATACGTATTCGAATTCACGCTCGCGTCCCGCCGGCGGCGTGAACCACAACAGGTTGACCGCAAAAAAACATGCCAGTGCAGCGAGATCAAAGATACGCTCCAGGCCCAGCGTCACAAGCGCCGCCGAAGGCCGCACCCTCTGGTCCCGCATCGGCAGCCACATCGGCCTCACAAGCTCTCCGGCTCGTCCTATAAGAAAGATCGCCGCAAATCCCACCGTCGTCGTGGCAAACAACTCTTTAAGGCTCGTTTCGGTGATGGGCTCAAGCAGCACTTTCCAACGCACCGCCCTCAGCAAATACCCGACGCAGATGATCAGCACCGAAGCCCCTAAATACCATGGGTCCGCCTTCCTCAGGCTGCCGCGCACCTCTGCCCAATCGAGATCCTTGCCGAAATACCATAAGATAAGGACCGCGATCGCAAAAAGTACGGCGAATTTGACGTATTTATTCAAGTTTACTAATAAAATGCCGGACACGCCCGGAATCGTTCCGCAAGCAAAATACGATACAGGAAACGATTTCCAAACGCCATTCCGCCCGTGGACGAAGCATTAACTGCGGGATATAGTTTTCGTGGGAACTTTTAATACTGCTGTTCGTAACCTTTTGTTGACGAAGCTGGTGTTTGAATGCTTTGTTGGTTGCGGATCGCATAAGTAAAAAATTAGAGGAGTTTTGCGTTGGAGGCATTGAAACCGGCTTCAGAGATCAACGGTGCGGACCTTGTCCGCCGCGCCCGTTCGGGCGA
>DATHVL010000209.1:0-6240 GCA_035461325.1 Pyrinomonadaceae bacterium | reverse complement strand
AGCGGGATGCCGAATTTCGCGCCCGTATTACGTCCCAAATGCTGATCCGGGAAGAAGAACATCTTATCGAACTCGCGTAGGTAAATGTCGAAAAGCGGCACGGCATTCGATGAGGTGCATACGACCCCTTCATGGCGGCCGCAGAACGCCTTGATCGCGGCCGATGAGTTCATGTAGGTGATCGGTGCCACGCGCGAATCAAGCACTCCGATCTCGCCGAGTTGCTCCCATGCGTCCTCGACCTGTTCGATGGTCGCCATGTCCGCCATCGAACACCCCGCGCCCATGTCCGGCAGTATCACACGCTGTCCCGGGAGTCCTAGAATGTCCGCAGATTCGGCCATGAAATGCACGCCGCAAAAGACTATGAACTCCGCGTCGGTCTGTGACGCCATTACCGACAGCTGGTAAGAGTCCCCCTTGAGGTCCGCGTGGCGAACCACGTCCTCGCGCTGATAGTGATGGCCGAGAATGATCACCCGCGGGCCAAGCTCGCGGCGAGCGTTTTCGATACGCTCGGCGATCTCCACGTCGGGCATTACCAAATATTCTTCCAGTTCGCGAACTGCTGATGCGACGGCGACCATCTAACTCCACCTCCGGCGTTGTTCCATGACTAAATGATGGCACTTTGCGTGGGTTGGGGCAAGAAAGGGAAGGCTGCTGCGTGGCGATCGCCCATCAGCCCGAACCCTTATTCTATGGTGTGAAGAAATAAATGGGCTGCCGGAGTGGGCCGCCATCGAATCGCTGAATTTGGTCGCTTATCTAACCGCCGTGCTTAATGAAGGCAGCCTCACGAAGGTAAACGTTCAGTTCGCAAATGTCCTTTACGTAATCTCCGATCCGCTCGAGGTGTTTGGCGACGAAGATGTGGTGGGCAGCGCCCGTCGTCGATGATGGATCGTTGATCATCATTTCGAGCAGCTCGTTGAAAACGCGTTTATAGGCCGCGTCGATCTGAGCATCGCGTTTGATGATCTCGCGCGAAAGCTGTGAATCTTCCGACGTAAAAGCATCCAGTGCGGAGTGCAGCATCTCGGCCGCCGTCTCGGCCATTATCGGAAACTCGATGTAGTCCTTGAGCTGGGGCTCGTTGTTTAGAACGAGTGCGGCCTCCGCGATACTGCCGGCGTGGTCAGCGATCCGTTCAAGGATAGGCGTTATCTTTGCAACAGATATCACAAAACGAAGATCATGGGCCGCGGGCTGCTGCAAAGCGAGTATCTCAACGGTCAGCCGGTCGATCTCAAGCTCCATCTGATCGATGATCTTGTCTTCGTCGAGAACCTCGCGAGCAAGGTCGCTGTCGCGGTCGACAAGAGCCTGCATCGCCTTTCGCACGGCGGTCTCCGTTGCTCCGCCAAGAAGCAATATCTTGTCGCGAAGCAGGTCTAATTGCTGATCGATTATTCGATTCTCCATCGTTATCTAAAATACCACACTCCCAAAATCGCCCGCTTATCCAAATCTGCCTGTTATGTAATCCTCGGTAAGTTTTTCGTCCGGATTCGTAAACATCCGCTGCGTCGGATTGTATTCGACCAGCTTTCCAAGCATAAAGAAAGCCGTTCGGTCTGATACCCGCGCTGCCTGCTGCATATTGTGCGTAACGATCACGATCGTGTAGTACTGCTTGAGCTGCACCACAAGTTCTTCGATCTTCTGCGTCGCGATGGGGTCGAGTGCCGACGCGGGTTCGTCCATCAGGATTACCTCGGGCTGAACGGCGAGTGCCCTGGCGATACACAGCCTTTGCTGTTGGCCGCCGGATAATCCGAAAGCGGATGTGTTCAAACGGTCCTTTACCTCGTCCCATAAGGCAGCATCGTGCAGGGCCTTTTCGACACGATCCGCAAGGTCAGACTTGCCCGAGTGTATCCCGTTGATCTTGATGCCGTAAGCAACATTGTCAAAGATCGATTTGGGGAAAGGATTCGATTTTTGAAACACCATGCCGACCCGCCGCCTCAGGGCCACAACGTCCGTCCCGGGGGCATATATATTCTCGCCGTCGAGCAGCACCTCCCCGCGAAGCGACGCGATCGGGATCGTATCGTTCATCCGGTTCAGCGTCCGAAGAAAGGTAGATTTTCCGCAGCCGGACGGCCCGATGAACGCCACGATCTCATTTTCGGGAATATCAAGCGTGATATCGAAAAGAGCCTGATCGCTTCCGTAGAAAAAGTCGAGATTGTTGATACTGATCTTTGGTTTCATCTATTCAAAACGCTCAAACAATTGCCTCGGCACTAAAATCGCTTTCTCGTTACGATCCGAACGGCGATATTAATTATCAGTATCAAGCCTACCAGAAGCAGTGTCGCTGCCCATGCCATGGCATGCTCGACCTCGAACGGCCCCGTCGCATAGTTATAGATCTGGACGGTCAGCGACGCCATCGGCTGATCGTAGTAAAAATTATAGAACCTGCTATTTAGTGCTGTGAAAAGGAGCGGTGCGGTTTCGCCCGTAATGCGGGCGATCGCGAGCATTGCACCGGTCGCAATGCCCGATGCCGCCGCCGGCAGAACGATGTTCCATGACACACGCCATTGGGGAGCTCCGAGTGCAAGGGCACCCTCTCGCATCGCGTTCGGAACAAGCCGGATCATCTCCTCGGTCGTTCGGGCAACGATCGGGATCATTATTACCGCAAGAGCTAACCCGCCCGCCAAGCCCGATTGCCGTCCCATAGGCATCACAACGACGGTGTATATAAAGATGCCGATTATTATCGACGGAGTACCGATGAGCGTGTCCGCAATGAACCGAACGGTTTTGCCATACCAACCGTCTCCGAATTCCGCGAGATACACTCCGGCAAGTATTCCTACGGGCAGCCCGATGAGCGCGGCGAGGCCGGTCATCATTGCCGAACCGAGTATCGCGTTGCCTATACCACCGCCCTCGCCCACGGGTTTCGGTGTATCGGTCAGAAATTCGATGCTGATCGACGAGAGCCCTTGATAGGTAATGTAGCCCAGTATGACAAGCAAAATGCCGGTAACCGAAACCGCGCTCGCGGCGGTGAGGCCCGTCATCACGCTATTGACGATGCGGCGTTTTCTCTGATCTTTCGACAGGGTAGAGGCCATTTAGTTACACATGCCCTCCCACATTCGACCGCCGGGCGACGCTCATTATCAGCAGCTTTGCCAAGGCATTTACTACCAGGGTTAAGAGGAACAGGATGAGCCCCATCTCAACCAGGGCGCTCAGATACATTTCGTTTGTTGCATCGGCGAAGTTTGCAGCGAGTACCGAAGCGATCGTATATGCCGGCTCAAACAGCGATGTGGTGATCTGTGGCGAGTTCCCTATCACCATCGTGATCGCCATAGTCTCGCCAAGCGCGCGTCCGAGTCCCAAAACGACCGCACCCGCGATGCCCGACGCGGCATTGCCGAGAACGATCACCGTCGTTTCCCATTTAGTCGCGCCGAGTGCCAGGGCCGCCTCGCGTTGGGCCGTTGGCACCGCCTCTAGAATGTCGCGCACCACTGCCGTGACGATCGGGGTGATCATGATCGCGAGGATTATGCCGCCGGTGAGCATTCCGATTCCCGTCAGCCTCCCTTGAAACAGCGGGATCCAGCCTAAATTGTTCTGCAGCAGCGGGCCGAGATAACTGCGGATAAACGGTGCCAGGACGAAGATCCCCCACAGGCCGTAAACGACCGAGGGGATCGCAGCTAGCAGCTCGACCATGAAAGCTATCGGCCGCGCGACCGACCGTGGCGCCTGTTCGACAAGAAAGACAGCGATTCCGAGTGAGACCGGAACGGCAAGTATTATCGCGATGATCGAAGAGACAAGCGTGCCCCAGATGAAAGGCAGCGCGCCGAAAGTTTCCTGAGCCGGTGCCCACTCCGCCCCCGTAAGAAAGCCGAGCCCGAATCGGGTGATCGAGGGCATCGAGCTCTGGACCATCATAAACACGATCGCGGCGACGAGTATCAAAATACTCGAAGCCGCCGCTAAAAGTATCACGCGGTAGATCGTATCGCCGATGGACCCTATTCTGATCACGGTAAAGTTAATTTGCCGCGGCCCGAATCGGGTTGCCGCCGTGGGTGAGCGAGTTTATCTTCGCGTCGGCTTTCTCAACGAGTTGCGCAGGCAGCGGTGCGTAATGCAGATCTAGTACGTACTGTTCGCCGTCATTTATGGCCCACCATAGAAAGTCTGCGAGAGCCTTGCCCTTCACCCCGTCGTTCTGCTCTTTGTAGACCAGCATATAAACAATGCCCGAGATCGGATAGGCGTCGGGCCCCTCGGCATTCGTTATCTCGAACCGCAGGTCCTCAGGCATCTTCTCCGCCATTCCGGCCGCGGCGTTCGAGACGGTTTGGCTGGTCGGTTCGACGAAATTCCCGCTGCTGTTACGGATCAACGCTGTCGGCAGGTTATTCGCCTTTGCGAAGGTGAGCTCTACGTAACCGATAGTGTTCGGCGTGTTCTTGACCTGGCCCATCACGCCTTCATTACCCTTGCCGCCGATACCGATACCCTGGGGCAGTTGCGGGTTCTTTGTCCGGCCGATCGAATCGCGCCACGCAGGCACCGTTTTCGAAAGATAATCCGTGAACACATCCGATGTGCCGCTGCCGTCCGCTCTGAAAACCGGTGTGATGTCATTCGGCGGTAAATTAACGCCGGGATTCTCTTTCTTGATCCTATCGTCGTCCCAGCGCCGGATCTTACCTAGATAGATATCGGAAATGACCTCCGGCGTAAGACGCAGCGGTTGTTCGACACCGGCAAGATTGTAGGTCAGGACCACTGCGCCAAGAACGACCGGGATATGCACGATCTCACCCGCTTTTGTCTGGCTCATCTCGTCGTCGGACATTGCCGCATCGGTTCCGCCAAAATCCGCCGTCTGGTTCTGGATCGCCTTGATGCCGGCCCCTGAACCGGTTCCTTGATAGTCTATGCGGACATTCGAATTGATCCGCCCGAATTCACTTGTCCACTTGTCCATCATCGGCTTGACGAAGGTTGACCCGGAACCTTGCAGGCGAACGGTGCCTCCGGGCTCGGTCGAACGCCCGTTTCCCGCGCCCATTTCCTGGCCGCTGCATCCCGCGCCGATGACAGCCGCCGCGAATAGTCCCAAAAAAAGAAAGTTCTTGATTTTCATTTGATCTCCTGTCCCAACGTATCCCGCAGGGCTTCCGGTGTTCGCCCACAAGCAGCGATCGGTCATTTGAGCTTCAAACGTTAATTATAAGAATCTGCCAAGTCAGCTTAAGCCGATACGGAAAAAAGTTTACATTCTTGTAACATAAGTTACACATCGCGAGCGTAACCGATCGATACAATATGGGTATTTCCCGGCGAACTCAGCGGGGCATTATGCCATCTCATTTCTGCCCGTCCCCCAACTGTAATTTATCCAAATGGAAATGAAAGGAAACGAATCAGGAGGAACAATGAAACGACATCATCTTATCAAAAGTGCTGTCTCAGCCGCGATGGTTTGGGCTATGGCCATGTTGCCGATTGCGGCAATGGCGCAGACCCGCCTTAGCATGCCGAACAATCGGTACAGCGTACAGGACGACGTAAAACTCGGCCGTGAGGCGGCTGTCGAGGTCGAGAAGCAATTTCCGATATTAAACGATTACCAAGCCACCGAATATGTTTCACGGATCGGCGAAAACCTTGTGGCCGCAATACCGCCGCAGTTTCGCCAACCGGCTTTCGATTACTCGTTCAAGATCGTCAACGCCAGCGATATTAATGCGTTCGCGCTTCCCGGCGGGCCGATGTATGTGAACCGGGGGATGATACAAGCCGCGAACAACGAGGGTGAAATGGCGGGCGTGATGGCCCACGAGATCGCCCACATCGCGATGCGTCATGCGACCGCACAGGCGACGAAACAGGGCAGCTGGAAAAGCCAGCTCGGCACGATCGGCGCAATACTTGGCGGTGCCATACTTGGCGGTCAGACCGGCGCTCAGCTCGGTGCATTAGGCGTTCAAATGTGGCAGACGCGTTACAGCCGAGAGTACGAGACTCACGCAGACATCTTGGGTTCACAGATCATGGCGAGGGCCGGATATGACCCGCGCGATCTGGCGAATATGTTTCAGACGATCGCTCGCGAGGGCGGCGGACGCGTCCCCGAGTTCTTGAGCAGCCACCCGGATCCGGGTAACAGGTTTCAGACGATAAACCGCGAGGCTCAGCTTCTCGAGGTCTCGTCGAACCCGATCAAGATCACCCGCG
>DATHVL010000208.1:0-1658 GCA_035461325.1 Pyrinomonadaceae bacterium | reverse complement strand
GCAAGGTCAGCGATGCGATAGTTGTAACTCTGAGATAAGTTGGGATCGCCAACGCGGTCTAGCGACGGAGTAGAAAATGGCTCAAGCCAAGACTTTCTTGATATAACCCCCTACATTTTCACTAACAGTGGCTTGCTCGATCAGTCCGATGTAGTTATCCGGGCGAAGCAGTACCTGAAAAGATTCGGTTGATCCAAACCTATCGGCAATATGCGGATATAAGGGCATTCGATTGACATCAACAAATCGGTGTATTTCGGATTCGCGCTCCGCCGTTTCGCCCCGTCCGTCATCGAAGATCAGCAGATGGAACTTCGGTTCGCGCAGCCGATCGTAAATGCTTTGCCCATCTACCTCAAACCAAGGCATGCGGTCGCCCGCCTTCACGCGGAAACTATCGTCGCCCTTACTTAAAGCGCTTGCTCGATACCTGATCCCTGTCTGGGACACAAGCGAAAAGATCGCCCGCTGAACAGCGTCGACGCTCACCAATCCGTTTGCGACAAAGGGGACGATCTTTGTCCGTAAAAATGAGATGAATGCGTTCGGGCTGGACCCGAGCTGAAAAAATCGATCGGTCGTTCGCAATAGTCGTGTCGCGTTTTCCAATCGTTCTTCGCTGTAGGTTGTGAGGATCTCGCCGGATGAGCCGTGCCGGAGGACCGCCGCCAGCTTCCACGCCAGATTGTATCCGTCCTGGATCCCGGTGTTCATGCCTTGAGCTCCGGCGGGTGTGTGTATGTGCGCGGAATCGCCGGCGAGGAAACAGCGCCCGAGAGAAAATCTTTCTGCGTGACGTGAATGTACCTTATAGACCGAGAACCAATTCATCCCAACGATATCGAGGTTAAGTTCGGTGTCCGTAATTATTTTCCGCTCGATCTCGTCGTACTTGATTCCGCCCGGTTCACCCTCATGCCCCTCAGGAAATGTCCCGACGATGCGGAAATTTCGATCGCTGCCCGTCATCGGAAAGAATGCCGTGATCGTGTTCGCGGCAAGACACACATATAACGAGTCGTGGCTAAACTCCCAATCGATCTCAACATCGGCGACGTAGAATAGACGCTCGAGTGTGCTTCCGCCGAACTCCAACCCCAGCCCTTGACGAACCCGGCTGCCGGCTCCATCGCAGCCGACAATATATTTGGCAGTGATCGCAGAGGTTTCCCCGTCCGCGGTTCTTACGGTCGCCGTGACGGCAGCGTCATTCTGCGAGAAGTTAACCAATTCGGTTTGCCACTCGACTCGGCCGCCGTTACGGATGATGTGATCATGTAGCAGCTTTTCGTGCTTGCCCTGTTCCACTAGCAGCAGGAAGGGATAAGGGCTCATGCCTTTTCCGATCCCGGAAAGATCTACCTCACCTCGGATCTTGCCGCCCTCTAGCATTCGCGCTCGCTCTGCTATTGTCCCCGATGGGATCAGACCGTCGGCCAAACCGATCTGTTCATAGATCTCAAGCGTGCGTGCCTGCACGCCGATCGCTTTCGAATGCGGCGTGGTTCCCGCGTTTCGATCGACGATCATGAAATCGATGCCGTAGCGTTGCAGTTGGCATGCCAGAGCAAGCCCCGTCGGCCCGGCTCCCACAATTAGTACTTCTGTCTGCATTTGTATCGCCGGTTGAATGACTGTGAAAAATCGTTATCCTAATT
>DATHVL010000207.1:0-2943 GCA_035461325.1 Pyrinomonadaceae bacterium | reverse complement strand
TATGGACAGCGTTGAATATGCGGCCATGTCCGCTCGCACACGTGAATATGCGGTGAACTGGCTGGGCGATCCGGCGGTCGAAAAGGCTACGGCCGACGTATTGAATTTCGCACTTCAAAGAGCGACAGCCGAAACGAGATGAACCACGCCGCCAAAGAAAACGCAGGTCGGCTATGGGTCATTTCTGAGCTGTACTATCCCGAAGAAACCTCCACTGGATACTACATGACTAAAATAGCGGAGGGGCTGGCCGACGAAAGGTGGGTCGGCGCCATCTGTTCACAGCCGACCTACTCCAAACGCGGGACCAAAGCACCGCGACAGGAAGTTCACAACGGGGTCGAGATAGTTCGCGTATGGTCCACTACCTTTGACAAGAACGTCATTCCGCTCCGGGTCGTGAATATGTTGACGTTCGGCCTGTCGGTGCTGCTCACGTCACTACAACATTTCCGGGCCGGGGATCGGGTGCTCGTGGTGACTACGCCGCCCCTTTTGCCCTTCGCGGCGATGTTGGCGGCAGTCACTCGGGGATGCTCGGTCACGCTCCTCATACACGACAACTACCCGGAAATTCTGATCGCGGCAGGCAAATCTCGGGAAGATTCTGCTTTCGTAAGGCTCGCGCATTTTGCCAACCGGTGGCTTTATAAAAATGCTGCCCGAATAATCGTCGTAGGAAGAGATATGCGGGAGTTGGTCGCGGAAAAGGCCGCCGGGCTCGATGTACCGATCACGACCATCCCCAACTGGGCAGAGCTTGAATCGGTCAGCCCCGCACCGCGGGACCCGTTGCTAGCGGAGATGGGACTAAGTTCCAAATTCGTGTTTCTCTACGCTGGTAATATGGGCTGGCCAAACGATCTTGAGACACTGATCGAGGCGGCTGGAAAGCTGAAAAGTTCTAATGTCCACTTCGTTTTCCTCGGGGCCGGGGTAAAACGAGCTTGGCTTGAGAGGGAAGTTGAGCGGCGGAAATTGGAGAATGTGACCATAATTGATCCGCGGCCGCGTTCGGAGCAGCAGATATTCTTGAACGCGTGCGACGTGGGGATCGTCTCACTCGTCTCGCGGATGAAAGGCGTTTCGATGCCGAGCCGCACATACAATATTCTCGCGGCCGGCAAACCGGTCTTGGCGATCACGGAGCGGGGATCGGAAACCGATCTCGTAGTTACCGAGAACAATATAGGCCGCACCGTCGCACCGGGCGATACAGAGGCGGCGACCGACGCGATAAATTCGTTGGCCGGGGAATCTCCTGCTGAACTCGAAGCGATGGGCCGGCGGGCCCGTGAGGCCGCCGAACGCGACTATTCGCTTGAGACGGCGATCCGCGCATATCGCGAGGCGATCAACTGAACGAACACTATTGTGCTTGCAGCTTTTTTGATCATCGGATCGGGAATATTGACGTTTCTAGGCGTCGAGGTATTTCGACGCTGGAGCCTGAAACGGGAATTGCTCGACATCCCGAACGAGCGTAGCTCCCATGCGCGCCCCACCCCGCGCGGCGGCGGATTGGCGATCGTGGTGGTGGTTTTGGCGGCGTATGTCGTCGTCGCTTGGTTTTTGCAGGGCGAATTTTCATGGGGCTTTTTTCTCGGAGCGGCGTTCGTTGCCCTTATTAGTTGGCTCGACGATCTATACTCAATCACCTTCGTCTGGCGCTTTTTGGTGCACTGTCTGGCCGCGGCACTGGTCATAGCTAACCTTGGCTATTTCAACGAGATAACCCTGCTCACTTCATCCGGAACACTCACCTTTGGGCTATTCGGCATCCTCCTGACCGGTCTCTGGATCGTCTGGGTGATCAACGCATACAACTTCATGGACGGCATCGACGGTATCGCGGGGCTTCAGGCGGTGGTCGCCTTTACCGGGTGGGCAGCTGCGGCGTGGTTGATGGGGGCAGAAGCTATCGCATTGTTCGCCGGGGCGGGTGCAGCGGCGTCAGCGGGATTTCTGATCCATAACTGGGAACCGGCAAAGATCTTCATGGGTGACGTAGGAAGTGCTTTTATCGGCTTCACGCTTGCGGTACTCCCGCTAATGGTCGCGTGGGCCGTGCCGATGAGTGCGCCTGATATGCCGATCCTCGCGATCGCTTTTATCTGGCCGTTCGTATTCGATACGGTGATAACGTTTTTCAGACGGTTGTTCAGGGGCGAAAGGGTATGGACCGCGCATCGCACACACCTTTATCAGCGGATGATAATTAACGGCCGATCACATAAAAATGTCAGCAAAATCTACGGTGGTCTTTCGTCTATAATAATAGTCGCTGCGTTTGCGGCCTTTTTTACGGAGCTCCCGTGGAAGTACGCCGTTTACACCGCGATGGCCGTGACCCTGGCGATACCGCTATTCCTTGCAAATAAAAATGTTGACCCAAGTCATCAAAAGTGATAGCGTTGCAGAACGCTTGATACTGCGATTGTGTAAAATATGTCCTGATGAGTGAAGGAAATCAGGACGATGAGTTTGGCATCGCATTTGCATTCGAGTCATATGGAGTCGCCATCCGGGTAAAGGGCAATGACCCCGAACTTTTGGAAGAGGCTCGCATCCTGACAGATAGGGTTCTGCTTGGGAATTTGGAATTCATTGAAAATCGCGAGGATATCGAGCATAACTTTGTTATCGGTCGTGCCGGACAAAACTTCGTTATTGGCCGGGATGCAGATTTCCTTTCGGAATACGCCGAGAAAGAGACCGTGATGGAGCTGTTCGTAAGGCTGCTCCGGATGAAGGTCTCTGAATATGCCCGTGGCTGGGTGTTCGTTCACGCCGGCGCAGTCGCTTGGAAGGGCCGCGGGATAATTATTCCCGCGAACAGCGGCAAGGGGAAGACGACCCTGGTAGTTGAGCTGGCGAAGCTCGGTGCTGAGTATTACTCCGACGAGTATGCGGTCTTTGACGCCGAAGGAAATTTGCACCCGT
>DATHVL010000206.1:0-4923 GCA_035461325.1 Pyrinomonadaceae bacterium | reverse complement strand
CCGGCACGGTGCGCGGCAAGCACCTTTTCCTTGATCCCACCCACGGGGAATACAAGCCCGCTGAGCGTGATCTCGCCCGTCATTGCCGTGTCGTGCCGCACCTTGCGGCCGGAGTAAAGCGACGCCAGTGCCGACGCCATTGTCACCCCCGCGCTCGGCCCGTCTTTCGGAATGGCACCAGCCGGAACGTGCAGGTGGACGCCGTTCTGTTTGATATGTTCCGGGTTGATTCCGAATTCGGTCGCGTGCGACCACAGATAGCTGCGGGCCGCCTGTGCCGATTCCTTCATGACTTCGCCAAGCTGGCCCGTCAGCGTCAGGCCGCTGCCCCCGGGCAATGCTGTCGCCTCGATGAAAAGCACCTCGCCGCCCATCTCGGTCCAAGCCATCCCGGTCGCCACGCCGGCGGGCAGTTCTTCACGTGCCTGTTCCGGGTGAAATCGCGGCGGGCCAAGATAAACGGGAATGTCCTTCGCGTCGACAACGAACTTTTCAGTCGAACCTTCCGCCACCTTTAGCGCGATCTTACGTGCCAGATTGCCTACCGCGCGCTCGAGCTGCCTTACACCCGCCTCGCGGGTATATCGCGTGGACAAGAGGTTTACGGCATCGTCCGTTATCTCAAGTTGGCCCTCGCCCAAGCCGTTCTCCTTTATCTGGCGGGGGATGAGGTACTGCTTTGCGATGTTCAGTTTTTCACGATCGCTGTAACCGGCGATGGAAATGATCTCCATCCGGTCGCGCAGCGGCATCGGGATCGGCCCCAGCGAATTCGCCGTTGCGATAAAAAATACCTTCGAAAGATCGAACGGCAGGTCCAGATAATTGTCCCGAAAAGTATTGTTCTGCGCCGGGTCGAGTATCTCCAGCAGCGCAGCCGAAGGATCGCCGCGGTAATCGTTCCCCAGCTTGTCGATCTCGTCCAGCATCATCAGCGGATTGTTAACCCCGACGCGCCTGAGCGCTTGAATAATGCGCCCCGGCATGGCACCGATGTATGTTCGCCTGTGCCCGCGGAGCTCCGCCTCGTCACGCATCCCGCCCAGCGACATACGCTCAAACTCGCGCCCCAGCGACCTCGCGATCGACCGGCCCAAACTCGTCTTGCCGACTCCCGGCGGTCCGACAAAAAGCAGTATCGGGCTCTTTGAATCCGGCCGAAGCTTTACGACCGCCAATGATTCCAATATACGTTCCTTTACATCCTCGAGCCCGTAATGGTCCTCGTCCAAAATTTTTCGAGCCTCGGTAAGGTCGAGCTTCTCCTCACTAGATTTGTTCCACGGCAGCTCAAGCACATACTCCAGGTAGGTGCGGATAACATGAAAGTCCGGTGCCGATTGCGGAAGCGCTTCCATGCGTTTAAGTTCGCGATCGGCCTCTTTCCGCACGTCCTCGGGCAGGTCCGCCGTTTCCAATCGTTCGCGAAGCTGTGCGGCCTCAGCCTTCTCTCCCGACTCATCCTCGCCCAATTCCTTCTGGATCGCCTTCATCTGCTGGCGGAGGATATAGTCGCGCTGAGATTTGTCCATCTCGGTCTGCGCCTCGGTGGCGATCTTCGACCGGATCTGCATTATTTCAAGCTCACGCGCAAGCGCCGCGTGCGTCATCGAGAGCAGTGTGTCCACCGACTCCGCCTCAAGCATCTTTTGCTCGGTATCGTTACCGAGATCGAGCACCGATGCGAGAAAGTAAGAAAGCTGGACCGGGTCCTGCTGCGTCATCACAGCCATTCGGATCTCGGGCGGGACCTGCGGCAGCATCGCCAGCGCCTGCTGAACCATGGCGTGGATATTCCGCTTCAACGCCTCGATCTCTTCCTCGTCCTCGACCTTAAGTGGCGGAAGCCGTTCGACCTTGGCTCGAAGGTGGGGCTGGTCCTGTACCCACTCGACAATGCGGATGCGCTCCAAGCCCTGGACGATCAGCTGCATCACGCCCTCATTCCGCATCATCCGCTTGATGCTGACCACCGTCCCGATCTGAAAGAGATCGTCGTATTTTGATTCGTCGCCCGAAACACCTTCGGTCTTTGTCGTTAAACAGCCGAGCAGCTTTTCCTCCGTAGTCAGTGCAGACTCTACGGCCCTCATCGAGCGCTCGCGGCCGACCGATAGCGGCACGACCGTGTCCGGAAAAAGCGTCGTGTTCTGCAGCGGAAGTATCGCCACCTCAAGGTTTTGCGGTAT
Source organism: Pyrinomonadaceae bacterium (assembly GCA_035461325.1). Lineage (GTDB taxonomy): Bacteria > Acidobacteriota > Blastocatellia > Pyrinomonadales > Pyrinomonadaceae > OLB17. The sequence goes on along the minus strand of DATHVL010000206.1, from coordinate 2,734 downwards.
ATCAACCTCGGTTTCGGTTAACGGTTTTCTCTCTTTGTCTTCAGCCATATTCTACCTTTCGGTCGGGGTCTTTACTTCGCTTTCTTTAACCTTATGATCAGCAGGCCGTTCTCGAACATATGATCCAACTGAACGCCCTCGATCGAGCCCGGAAACTTAAGTGTCTTCTCAAATCTGCTGTAGGTGATCTCCATCTGATGGTAAGACGCCCCGGCCGCGCACGACTTGTCCTTTCGGCAGCCGGCTATATAAAGCACGTTGCCCTGTATCTCGATCTCGACATCCTCCGCCGCAACGCCCGCCAGTTCGACCTTGACGACCCAGCCGTCCTCGACCGCAAACACATCTGCCGCCGGGAGCCATAGTCGGCCGGAAGGGCGCGGGCTTCCTGACGAACCGAGAAACTGAAAATGCCGATTAAATGCCTTTGCCATTTATTGAGTTCCTATCTCGCTCCCCAAAATGCACTGCCGCTCGAGATCTCTTCCAGAGTCTCCGCGATCTCACGGTCGTCCTCCGTCTGAAGCACGACATCCGCCATAGAGATTATCCCGGCGAGCGATCCGTCTCCGTTGACCACCGGTACCCGTCGGACCTGTTTTTCGCCCATCAATCGGATCGCCTGAAATGCCGGCTCATCCGGCGTGACCGAAAAGATCTCCGACGTCATCGCCTCACTCACGGGTGTGTCGGTCCCTTTCCCATTGGCCAACGCCCGTACGACAATGTCCCTGTCGGTTACGATCCCCGTCAGCTTCCCGCCGTCAACCACCGGCAGCGAACCCACATCACCGTCACGCATCAGTGCCGCGACCTCGCCGATCGTCATCGCGCCCGTCGCGGTGTTGACGTCGGCTGTCATTATGTCGCGGCAGCGCAAAGGGGCCTTGCCCGCTGGGTTGGTCATCGTCGTCTCCTTTCCCTTATTTTGTTTGACTTATTGGTAGAAAGCAAGCCCCTTGTAACGTGCCCTGCTAACAGAACCGCAGAGCGGTGCGATACAATCGGGCTTTAGAGAGCGACACTATTCGCTCTCATCCCACTATGGGCAAACATCGAGAGAACAAACGAAAACCGGTCCGCACCGGAAAGACCGTTACCGTCGGCCGGGCCGAATCCGTCCCGCCCGGCCGAGGCGCGACGGTCAAGCTAAAGGACGGCACCGAGGTCGCCCTTTTCAACATCGGCGGGGAGTTTAAAGCGATCGAAAACTTTTGCCCGCACAAGGGGTTTCCCCTCGCGGATTCAAAGGTTTACGGAGGCATCGTTGAGTGCGACTGGCACGGATGGCGGTTCGATATCTCGACCGGCAAGTGCTTTACAAAGTCCTCCTGCACGATCGAAAATTATGAGGTATTTCTCGAGGACGGTTGGATCAAGATAGTCGTTTAGCGGTTTTCAAATTTTCGGCAAATTAGTGCAACGCCGCCGCACCCCGTTTCATCCTAAAACCGGCTTCAGAAACTTTAACAGGATAGTTTTGGAAGCATTTGTTTGGACACTAGCCCCGGCAGCGTAGCCCTCCTGGCCGCCGGGGCTTTCCAACGCTCCTAAAGCCTCGCCAACAACTCTTTTAACTGCTTTAGATGCCGCTTTTCGTGCATTCCGATCAGCGCCAGCCACTCTAGGGCCGTCATCTCACCGAGATACGGATGAGGGAAACTAGCCGAACATGGGTCATTTTCCTTAAATCGATGCCGCTTTGTCTCCAGTTTTGCCCGATTAGAGTCCATCTTACGCAGTGAATCGGCTGCGGTTATTGCACCCGTCGGTTCCCCGGTTGGGGGCGTCTTAACTTTCACCTTATCAAACCTAATAGCACGTTCGATAAAGCCGTCGGAATAATCGGCGTCCTTACCCTCGTCCGGTGTCGAGGCCCTGAGCAGCATGCTGCAGATCTTGCCCATTCCCTCCTCGGTCAGCGAAAGGTGCTCAAGTATCTGAGCCGCGGACCACGTCGCCTCGCCCTCAGGTACCGCGAACTCCTGTTCAGCTGAAATGCCCTCAACAACTGCCCGCAGCTCCTCGCGAACGGCCGCGTTATACTCAAATATCTCGTCGATCCTTGCGGTACTCATATTTTAATTGGCGGGTTGCGACGGCGGCGGCTGCGGTGAAAAGATCAGCCGATGCCAGCGCGGAAAGCTGCTGACGCTGTCCACTTCATTTTGCATCCGACGAATAAAGGCCGTCTGAAAATATAGTATTTCGGGGCTCGTCCACTCCAGCCCGACGATCGGGTTGAATGAGACGAGCGTGGCCGGGTCGGGCAGCGTCGTTGCCGGCGGCGTCTGTACATTCCCGTCAGCCGTCGTGTTCTCAGCCCCCAGCGGTTGCTGCTGTTTCATGTCGTAAGCCTGCGATGACAGGAGCAGTGCGTTCCTTAGCGGAACGGCCGCTTGCGTAGGCAAAGCACCGACCGCGTCGTATACCCTTATCTGCGTATCGTACCCCGCTGCCACCTTTGCCGAATCCGGCGACCAAACGGGCCGCACGGCCGTCATCCCGTCATCGAGCCTGCGTTCGCGTCCGTTACGCTCGACCACTCTCGGCCGGCCAACCGGAACGAATATCTGACCCTCCTCCATCGCACGCCGTTCCAGGTACTGCCATTCCCGGGCCGTCGCCGCAAGTGCCGCCAGCATCGAGCTGTCCGGCGACCACGCGTAATAAAAATAGATCAACCCTTCATTTTGTGTCAGCGGCCTTAATGCGCCCCCGGCCGCATTACAGA
>DATHVL010000205.1:0-3540 GCA_035461325.1 Pyrinomonadaceae bacterium | reverse complement strand
TGGGAGGTTTTTCCCGGACTAAGTGTGAGAAATGGGGCCGTGATAGGCGCCGCGTACCGGTTGTGTAGGTCGGTATGTGCGATTCAAGGCAATTACATTGCTGTATTCAATTGCCGTGCCACCGGCCGATTGGATCAATTCCTTGAGTTGAATCAGCGTCCGTGTCCGGGAATGCGTTGCATGATCTCGGCAGGTGTGGCGTTACGCTGGGCCTAAACGACCCATACCGGTCTATTACGCCTACGAAGTCGGGCAGGTCTGGAATGAATGTTTTGCAGTTTACTATTTATCGTGCTGAGAGGTTCGCAGCGTGGCGAGCGATTTTCTCGACGCTTACGCTCAGTATTTCACTGCTCGCGGGTGCGATATACACGGTGTGCGGTAGCTTTCAGGACGGCATGTGGCACGTCCGCATCGGCCGCGACACGGACGCCCTTCAATTGGCCTATCTGTACGCCGTCCTGGATATTTGGACGTTTTTTGACGTATCCGGGCTTACGTGTCGCTGGCTTTGTGACGGACGCATTTGTTTCTCGTCATACGTCAACGGTTTACCTTTGCTCGCCAGACTTTCGGATCTTTCTTAACGACCCAGTTCATAAAACCGCCACGCCGGCTTATGGTTCTCAGCCAGCCGGTGATTAGTAATGATCGCACGGACCATCTCGACCGGTATCGACCCTTCCCGCAAAATGGCGTCATGAAACTCCCGATTCGTCATCTTCCCCGATCCCACCAGGTCGCGGTGAAGCGCGTAAAATTGCAGCCCGCCGATCATATACGCGATCTGGTAAAGCGGCCCGTAATCGCCCGAGAACGACCGCCGTACCTCCGCCAGGGCATTCTCCCGCTCATGACCAACCTTATCCACCAACAGGTCAACCGCCTCCTGCGGCGTCATCTTTTCCAGATGAAAGTTCAGCGAAAAGATGATGCGTGCCGCTCGGTGCGACCGCCAGAACAGTGCCCCGATCTTGTCTTCCGGCGTCTGAACGAATCCCCGATCCCACAAAATAAACTCCCAATAGAGCGCCCAGCCCTCGCCCCAGAACGGCGTCCTGAACGTGCTCCGATAGGGACGGTATCGCCGGTTCATGAACTGCTGCAAGTGATGGCCCGGGATAAGCTCGTGATGCGTAACCGCCCGCGCAAAATGCGGATTATTGCCCCGCAGGGACATCATCTTCTGCTCGTGCGTCATACTGTCGGTCGGATATGCGACCAGGATCGTCTCGCCGCCCAAAAAGAACGGTGCTATCAACTGACGTTCCGGCGTCATCATTTCCATCCGCCAGGTCTCCTCGGCTTCCGCGGGCACCGTGACCAGGTCATTCTTCTTAACATAGTCGATCGCCTCGACCGCAAAATCTCGGATCAATTCCGGCTGCTTGCCCGGCGGCACATACTTCTGCTTGACCGCCTCGATCGCCTTCATATAATCGTCGCCGAAGCCCATCGCCCGCGACGCCTTTTTCAACTCAGCGACGCACCACTCGAATTCTTTGTTTGCGATCTCGACCAGCTCCTCGGGGGTATACGGGATCATCTCGAACTCAAGCTCGCGGATCAGCGCCTCGCGCCCGATCGGGTCGCCGATGATCGTCGTCTTATCGTCGGGCGAAATGCCGACTAGCTGAGAAGCGACGTATGTCGAGTAGTTCTGCAGCGCTTCTTCCACCGCCTCATAAGGCTTTTTGTTCCACCACGAGAATTGCGGGTCGTAGGCGTTGTGGAAGTTGTACCAATTTCGCAAAGTGCTCCGCAGCGAGGCGATCATCCGCACTGCCCGATTCGCGACCGTCTGCTTCGGCTTTGCGGCCTTGCCGTCGGCAAATGCTTTTTGCGTATCTCCGATCGTACGCGCAAGGGCATCCAGCCCCGCCGCCGTCTTCTCCGGATCGATCGTCTCCAGCCGCCGCCTCTGATCCTCAAGATCGCTGATCACTCCCGCAAAAGGGATGATCGGCCGCATCTCCTCAACCAGCGCCACGTTCCGTTCAAGCTCTGCAAGCTCTCTCCGCAGATGATTTTTGAAAAGAATATGATCTACCTGTTCGTGATGCTCAAGCGTTGCAAAGTTCACCCGGCCCAGCTCCGCCAAACGATCTCGATAGATCTTCCGAAACCTCTCCCGCCGAACCGCCGACGTCTCGGCTGAGTAAAAACGGTTATACGCACCCCGGTCCTGCTCGTACCGCTCAATGACGGGCCGCAGCCGAGACGGAGCTTCCGGATCCGCTTGGGCAATTCCTGGCGGTGCAAAGAGACTAAACAGCACCGGAAAGAGGACAATTATTTTAAGGTTGGTCATTTAATTGCGAGGTCGTAGATTACAGTTACCCGAGTTAGCCTGGCTCGATAAAGCCGGCGGGCATTTTGCTGGAAAATATCATCCCGGGTTTCGGACCTTCCAGATCATTCCTGGTTCCGCCCCATGATGAAACAACGGCAGTGGCAGTCTTTTCCTCAACCACATCCACTCTGATACTAATAAACTCCCTATCTCTGCCGTCGGAATAATAAAATGTCATTCCCTCGATAAGACCCTTGTTTCGTCCACTGTTAAGGGTAACCTCGGTCGAAAGAATGTGTTCCGAATATTGCCTGACAGCAATAACCTTCGGCCTTATAGGAGAGCTCTTGATTATCTTAAGATAGACATCTTCCATCTCGGGGAGTTTCTTATCACGACCGCCCGCAACTCCCGGCCTCACGAAATACTGCCAGATCTCGAAACTAGAACCCGAATGCACGGCATAAGCGAACGACATCAGTTCGTCAGGCGGAACCAAGAACCGCCAATCGCCCCACCGTATTCCAACGTACTCCGTCTTCAAATTAAAGGCGTATGGCGAATCCCTGGGCATCGCCGGGAACAGTTCAAGCCGATCGTGTTCAAATCTGACCTCCCCATAATTTATCCAAGATGGCGAGAACGTATGCCTGCTTGCCGTTACAACGAAGCCCGTCTCTGGTTCCCAAGAAAGCTCTGTAGGATGGTGGTCACCCTGAAAGTAGAGCCCTGCCCAGTCCGCTCCGTCACTCGTTCGAAAAGCATCGAAAACAAGTTTAGTTCTCTCCGCCAGGATTTTCGTCAACTCATCAGTTAAAGGCTGGTCGTGTCTGCCTTTTTGAGAGAATACATTCGTCCAGGCAGTTAGGATAAAGATGGCTGCGACCATTGTTACGATTTGTCGGCTAATTCTCATATTCAGCCTATCGCCGCAAGGAACCCTTCACCGATCCCCAACTTTACCCCAAAATTCTCCGCTATCGTCTGGCCTATATCCGCCAGCGAGCCGCGTGTGCCGAGGTCCACGCACGGCTTCGCTTGTTTACCATAGACCAAAAGCGGTGCGTACTCGCGAGTGTGGTCCGTGCCGGGAAAGGTAGGGTCGTTCCCGTGATCCGCTGTGAGGATCAGCAGGTCGCCGCCCCTCATTGCCTCAAAGATCTCGGGCAATCGGCTGTCGAAATGCTCCAGCGCCCGGGCATAACCCTCCGCGTCGCGCCGATGGCCGTAAAGCATATCAAAATCGA
>DATHVL010000204.1:0-3105 GCA_035461325.1 Pyrinomonadaceae bacterium | reverse complement strand
TATGTACAAAATGCCGTCATCATAGACGAGCCGGCGAAAACATTCGAAATGGCAAAAGAACTGTTGTTCCTTTAGACCGCTTCGATCTGGATCAAAATTGCTCACAAGGATCAGAGAACAAGGATCCAACGAGCTATCATTCGAACTCGCTACAGTTTGTTTGCAGAAACAGCAAGCGAATTCAATCCGTTGATCGGTCATGATTGTTTCAACAGCCCCGTGATCAGCGTCGCGCGAGGGGCGATGTCGCTTACCAGGATGTGCTCGTCCAGCCGATGGGCACCATCGCCGGCGATGCCGAGGCCGTCGATGACGGGCACGCCGAGAGCCCCTACAAAGTTGCCGTCAGAGGCTCCACCGACCTGGGTCTCGCCCAGCTCGTACCCGAATGACGCGGCCAGATCGCGGGCTTTCTCGAATAGTGCTGCGACCCGTTCGGTTCGTTCCATCGGCGGCCGGTTAATACCGCCGAGGACCTCAAGCGAGACGCGGCTGTCCACGGGCTCGATCGCCTTTATCAGCGCGTCGATCCGCTCGGCCTCCGCCACCGTCGAGAAGCGTATATCGACTGAGCATTCCGCATGTTCCGGTATTACGTTGGTCGTCGTCCCGCCCGTGATGGTGCAGACGTTAACCGTCGTGCCGCTTTCGGGGGCGTTCAACTCATGCAGCCTCGGTATCTGCAGCGAAAGCTCTAGGATCGCGCTGGCGCCCTTCTCAGGGTCGAGCCCCGCGTGAGCCGGGACCCCACGGGCACGGAGCGTGTACATCCCCGTACCCTTCCGCCCGGTCTTCACACGCCCCGCGGCTGAGGGCTCGAGGACGAGGCACGCTTCGGCAAGGAGAGCCTCGCGTTCCACATGCTCCCGGCCCGTTTTACTCCCGACCTCCTCATCACAAGCCAGCAAAATGTTGATCGGCCGCGCCGGCTGAGTGCCGCTTTCGGCAAAGTAGCGCAAGATCTCAAGTGCGAGCACGATATTCGCCTTCATATCAAAGGTGCCGCAGCCGTAGAATTTATCACCGTCGATACGCGTCGGGTTTTTCTCGAGTGACCCGACCGGGTGGACGGTGTCAGTATGCCCCATTAAGAGGAACGGCTTTTCCGTGCCCTCAAATGCCCGTATCACCAAATGCGTGCCCACGCCGTCCGCCGGATAACGCTCGATCGATAACGGTGCCCCCGTCGCTCGGGCCTCGCGCTCGACCCACTCGGCGACGGCCGCACTGCCCGAGACATCACCGGACGGGGATTCGATCTCAACGATCTCGCGGATGCTGTCCAGGATCGCGGCTTGCCGAGATCTATAATGATCAAGAAGTTCGTGAGGCGTCATTTTACGGTTGGCTGCCAAAAATCGCGTTCAGTGTTTCGCCCATCCGATACCCGGCGAGTGAGAGTTGGCGTTCGGCGACGTGGTATGCATTGCGGCGATAGGCGTCTGACGGCGTTTGAAAACGGACGAGGTCCGCCGAAAAGACATCCGTGTTAGCAAAGGCAAATGTTTCCTGCTGCCACTCAGGGTAAGCCGTGAGTTTGAGACCGGACTTCGCGCTTTCAAATGGGTAACGCTGCATCATCGACTCGGCGATGAATTTAATGTACTCCGCTTCGCTGATCTCGGTCTGAAAAGGCATATTGCGGCCGACGATCGAATCCCAATACCAGTGCAGGTTTACCTCGGCATTCCGCGGGCCGCCCTCGGGCGAGATCAGAAACATATTACCGCCGCGGTCGCCCTCGGGCTCGCGGTCGGTGTGGCGTCCGGAGGTATGGAGCGGCTGATGCAGATCGCCGCCGATGTGCAGAAACCACGCGATCGCGATAGCCTTGTCCGCGGGCGTCGCCGCGGCGTCCCGCATTACACGGTCAAACTCGATGAGCTTAACTACGCCCTGTCCATCACCCTTGCGGTCCGTTACGGGCTCGACACGACCGTCAACCTGCCGCCAAAAGGTGTCGGAGTAGTGCCAATTAGACTTGTGATACTTGGCAAACCGGTTCTCAAATGTGCGGTCGCGGACGATATCGGCCCAGGTCGGGACCATCACGAAATAGTCGTGTTTTCTGACTGCCTCTTGCTGAGGGCCATACGACATATAAAAAGCCGAGAGGTGTGAATCTTCCGGCGCCGCGCGCAGTATCTTGATCACATTTTCACGAGCGGCGGGCGACATGCGCTGCCAGGCGATATAGCCCGTGATCTTGTGGCCGACGTCATCCCACGAGAATGCGGGTTGAAAAAGGATGAGTGCGAGGAGTATAGATCCCGCGTATCTCAGATAGATGTTCATAAAAGAAAAGGCTCCGAATTTATGGAAGATTTTATCCAATAAATCTGTTTAGAGGAAACGGGCGAATATAACGTGTAGTGATTTAGGACAGCTGTTTTGAGGAGTTTTCTCCAAAATGGTGCAAAAGTTACTCGGATTATACGTTCATAGTGTTGAAAATGGTTGAAATGTTTCTTTGGCACTAGACTTGCAGATGCGAGGGGCGAAGAGGTGATAAATATGCAAGGAGTATTAGAACAAGGGCTGTTAACTGAAACAATGGTGCCGGAGACAAAGGATCCGGCGATCGGCACGAAGATCGGGCTGATGGGCAAGCTATTTGGCTGTTGGCATAAACGCCTCACGCGGCCGATAACTACGACGAACGATTCGTACCAAGCCTGTTTGGAGTGCGGTGCAAGGCGTCGTTTTAATAGCGAAAGCTTTAAGACCTCGGGGCCGTTCTATTTTCCCCCTTCAGTGAAACCGGACACGCTCGGCCGCTGACGATAATATTTCACCTTTAGAGTATTTCTCCAGTATATAAAAGGGGGGTGTCGCAAATGCATAAGGCGGCACCCTTTCCGTTTTTAAACCGCGAACTTTTTTAAGACGAGGGCGGAGTTTTTTGATCCAAATCCGATGCAGTTGCACAGAACTGTGTCAAAATTTCCTTCACGCGTTGTATTCGGGACGTAATCGAGATCGCATTCCGGGTCGGGGTCATCCAGATTGATGGTTGGGGCAATGATCCCGCGTTCGAGTGCGAGGAGCGCGGAGCCGATTCCGGCCGCGCCGGCAGCGCCCTGCGGATGGCCGATCTGAGATTTT
>DATHVL010000203.1:0-2432 GCA_035461325.1 Pyrinomonadaceae bacterium | reverse complement strand
GTCGATAAATGCCTGGCCGGTGCGAACGTTCGCCGCTGTCGAATATAGACCGGCACCCGAAAAATTCGGCAGGTCTTCGGCGTTGGATGAACTGCGTATGAAAACCGGGGCGTAACCGAGCTGATCGCGCCAGCGAACCAGCATCTCGCGCTGCAGTTCGCGGTCAAATCGGCCCGCCATGATCGACTTTCTCATCTCTTCCAATCGCTGCCGCCGATAGCGGGGAACGTGGACGAAATCGTAGTCCTCCATCATCGCTTCGGCCTTTTTGTCCAGGCCGTTCTCGCGCATGAATTTCGCGTACCAATGAAATGGGATCGAGAACCCGTCCGGCACCGTAATGCCGTCGATGCCCGCGTTTAAGATCTCACCCAGATTCGCTGCCTTTGCTCCAAACGCCACGCTGTCCTGTTTTCGCATTTCGGCTAGCGGGGTAAGCTTTATTACTTTCAGATCCGCCGGCGGCACCTGTTGGTCCGGCGAGTCGAACCGCTCACGGATCGCCTCGAAATCGACCGGGCTGAACTTGTAATCCGTCAGCGTCGCCTCAAGCTCCCACACGAATGTGTTCTTATCGCGAAAAAGTTTGTCGGCGTCCTTGATATAAACGTTCGGAATTCCCCATCCCTTCGCAAGAACGTTCACGTGCGAAAGCGGTGACGACGGCTGTGCGACGATTATCCCGCGTACCGGCGGCAGCGAGATCGGCAGCTCTTTCAAAACAACGATCTCGTTATGCCCTATCTCCACCGTGTCGTCGAGCTTGTCGATTATATGTATCCGCCCCACGGCCCGGCCCGGATTGAGCGCAATGTACTCCTGATTCTTTACGATGTCGCTCTGCAGAACGCGGGGGATCTCCAAGCCTTGTGAGACGCTTTCCTGCCGCGTCGAATTCGGTTTGTAGGCGACCGGGGCAAAGAATGTCCGGTTGATCACATCGTGAGCGAGGCGGATGTGCTCGGCATTTGCCATGTCGCCTTCCCAAACCTCCCATGTGAACTTCTCGACCGTCGGCTGCCACGCGACGGTGCCGACGATAAACCGCCTGTCCTCGTCGATGTAAACCGGCTGATAGATATCGGTACCGAGCGGGATCAAATAGTTCGCGTAGAGAAAATCTTTGTGAAAGCGATAGCGGAGCGAGTTAATGTAATAGATCTTGTTGCCCTCGCGACGGTCAAGGGTGAACATCGCATGCGGAAGGGAATAGGACGTGCCCTGATGATATGTGCGGGCGACGCGGTCAAAATCTTCTTGCGAATCGATCTTTTCAAGAAAGGGAACGGGCTCCGACGGAGCTTCCGCGGCGAGCCGTTCACGGCCCTGAGCGCCGTCCTGCGCCGTCGCGGGAAGGCAAACGGCCGCGAACAATAATACGGCAAGTCCTGTCGTCGTCAATATTTTCATTTATCCCTTTGCCGCCCCTAGCTCGTCCCTGTTCGAAAGCGTCTTTTGCCGCAGAGCGTCGAGCTCTTCATTCGACCCCAGCGATACGCCAAGGTCGCGGTAAATGCCGTCGGCGATAGTGTAGATCCAGCCGTGAACATATACCTCTTGCCCGCTTTCCCATGCGTTCCGAAGTATCGTGGTCTCGCCGACGTTGATCACCTGTTCGATGACGTTTATCTCGCACAATTTGTCCAGCCTGCGGTCGTAGTCCTCTATCCGCTCGAGTTCCTGCCGGTATTTTTGCATGAGGTCCTGGACGTGGCGGAGCCAATTATCGATCAGCCCGAATCGAGAATCGTCCATTGCTGCCTTCACACCTCCGCAGCCGTAATGGCCGCAGACGATGATGTGCCGGGTCTTCAGCACCTCGACCGCGAACTGCATGACCGAGAGGCAGTTCATATCAGAGTAGATCACCAGATTTGCGATATTTCGGTGGACAAAGAGTTCACCCGGCAGCATTCCGAGGCTTTCATTCGGCGTGATTCGGCTGTCTGAACACCCTATCCACAGGTAGTCGGGCTCCTGCAGCCGTGCAAGGCGCGCAAAAAAATCGGGGTCGCTCTCGCGAATTCCGGCGGCCCACTTTTTATTCTCTGCAAGCAGTTCGTTAAGCGTCGGCATAGCTGATCCATTGATTTTAGCGGGAGTTAAGCGTGGTAGTAAAATTCACAAATCGATAAAGGCAGTTAGCGTTAGGCGTCGAGCGCCCGCTCCACAGCGTGCGCAGCCGCAGTTGAGCCGCCCTCTTCGGCAACTATATCAGCCGACTCGCGAGCTGCCGCAGCGTAACTTTCGGTGCCCAATATCTTTTCGAGCAGACTTGCGGCGGCCTCAGCTGCGTACTCATCTCGGCCGATCACCTCGGCCACTCCGGCGCGGCGGCAGCGGGCCGCGTTGTCGAATTGATCGTGTGCGTAGGGCATTACGAGATGTGGGACGCCGGCTCGGAGAACCTGTCCCGTTGTCCCGGCGCCACC
>DATHVL010000202.1:0-1860 GCA_035461325.1 Pyrinomonadaceae bacterium | reverse complement strand
GGTCATAACGCGTGACCGAAACCGCCCCCGGGGCAATGGGGGCATGCCCCGCATTCGCTTCGCGCGCTGCCGGGGCGATGGTCTCGGCAAAGACCGTCGCAAGCTCCTGGTCGGTAGTAACCGTGTATCGATCCTCTATTCCCTGTTCGGTCCGAGTTGCGGTCCACGTGATCTCACGCAGCGAATTGCGAAGAAGTTCCGGGAGGATACGGGCGACGATCCCTTGAGCCTCGGGTGCTTCGGTCGAGTTCTTAGCGAAAGACACCGCGGCGATGTTCGAAAGCTGTGCGAGCCCGTCAGGCGACACATAAGCGAACGTGAGCCTTTCGCCTGAGGTGATCTTTGGGTTGCGAGCGATGGCATCGATCTCGCCGCGTTTCGCCGAGAGCGCACGCTCGATGGCCGATTCGTCGTTGCCGAAAAAGAGCAGGCTGCCCTCCGCATACGCAAATGCTTTGCGGCCATCGACCGCCGTCCAAACGAAATATTTCCCCTGATACCGGTCCGACGTTTCAAGCAGCACCTCGCCGCCGTAGACATCGTTAATGAACGCGCCAAGGCTTTGCTCCGCAAAGGCGATGACCTGAAAATTCCAGAGATGCGTCTCGGCCGCGGCAACGAATCGCGGTTGAAAGTTCAGGACCGATGCTTCGTCGTTCAACCGCTGCTCGGTCGTCTCGAAACCTGTAACGGCCACCGCGATCTCTATGCCCTCCAAAACATCGGCATCCACCGGCTGCGTGGCTGCCGCCCTAAAGGCCTCGGCTTCCGACATGGCGGTGACCACCGCAAGAAGGTCTTTCGCCTCCAGATACACCAATGCATCGCCGGGAAGTACCGTTCTGAGGTCGGTCCGCGTCGACGAGCAACCTGCCGCAACGGACGCTATCGCGATGAAAACAAACAGCAGTCGGCTGGCGGTCAGGGATTGGAGCATCTGTGGTAACATTTTGCGAATATGACGCGGAAGGTATTTGCTGACGATATTTTACAGGGTAAGACCGCTTTTATTACAGGCGGCGGAACGGGTATCACGGGCGGGATAGCCCTTGCGATGGCTCGCCACGGCGCTGAAGTGGCGATAACCAGTCGAAAAGAAGAGAATCTCGCGGCGATGAAAGAGCAGATCGAGGCCGAGGGCGGTAGGTGTTTCGCCGTCGCAGCCGACGTCCGTGATTACGAGGCCGTGGAAAATGCCGTCGCAAAAACGATCGAGCATTTCGGCAAGATCGACGTTGTGGTCAACGGCGCCGCCGGGAACTTTTTATGCGCCGCCGAACAACTCTCATCGAATGGCTTTGGCACGGTTGTGGACATCGACACCAAGGGGACTTTTAACGTCTGCCGAGCGTCGTTCGAAGAGTTAAAGCGGAACCAAGGGCAGATACTGAACATCTCGGCTACCCTGCATTATCTTGCGACGCCGATGCAGATACACGTTTCGGCGGCAAAGGCGGGAGTTGACGCGATCACACGAAATCTTTCGGCTGAATGGGGCCGGCACGGCATCCGCGTCAACGGCATCGCCCCCGGTCCGATCGAGGATACCGAGGGGATGAAACGGCTCCTGCCCGATGCCCTCAAGGAAAAGATCACCAAAAAGATCCCGCTGGGACGGTTCGGCCGGATCGCCGATATCGAAAACGCCGCACTCTTTCTTACTTCAGACGCCGCATCCTACATCAATGGCGTAACCCTGGTCGTCGACGGAGGGCAGTGGCTAATGGGAACCAGCCTGGCGTAAATGGGCTAGGGGCCCACGCGGTTCGTAATGATCGCACCCGCGGGGAGGGGCACTTTTTTGTCGGCCTTCGTCAGTTGGCGGAGAACAAGGATCTTTGCAAGTACCCGAACCTCGGG
>DATHVL010000201.1:0-3599 GCA_035461325.1 Pyrinomonadaceae bacterium | reverse complement strand
CGGGCTGATCGAGCTTTTCCTTGCGCGGCGAAAACCGCTGCTGCCCGCGCCCGTGCAGTTGATGTCGAGCCTCCTGTTCATCCTTTTCTTCTGGACGGCATTCGCGGTCTTTGCCGGAATGCCGATCCCGTTTCTGATCGGCATCACTTTGCTGGCCGCGGGTGTTTGGCTGTATCGCCTATACCATTACCGCTTCGATCAGATGTTGGTGATGCTTAGCGACGATGGCAAACCGATCGGGACGATGCCCAAGGCGGATGTTCACCACTCCGACACGCCGCTCCATTCCGGTTTTTCAGTGTTCCTTTTCGACGATCGCGGCCGAACGCTTATGCAACGGCGAGCCGCTTCAAAGGTCACATGGCCGGGGGTTTGGTCGAATTCATGCTGCGGGCACGTCATGCTGCACGAGGACGTGACGTCGGCGGCTAAACGCCGCGTCAAATACGAATTGGGAGCGGCCGTTGCGGGCCTCGAGATAGCGCTGCCCGACTTCCGCTATCGGGCCGAGCGCGACGGCATCGTAGAGAACGAGATCTGCCCGGTCCTGATCGGCTCGCTTGCCGGCATGCCGAACCCCAATCCCGATGAGGTCGGCGAGGTCAAATGGGTCGAATGGGCCGAGTTAGTTGAGATGGCGAACGATGCCGAGTCGGGCCTATCACCCTGGGCAGCCGACGAGGTGCGTCTTCTTGACGCACAGCCCGCCCTGCTTTCGAAATTTCTTCGGCCAAATGATATTCTTTGACCATCCCTTACCCGGAGTTTAGCTATGAGGATATTTACAGTTTTGTTCGTGATGGCGGCTTTTCTGCCCGCCTCTCCCGCAGTTTTCGCCCAAAAAGCAGGCGGCACTGAGATAAAACAGTTGCAGGGGCCGCAGAATCCCCGGCTCGGGTTCGTCATCCACGGCGGTGCCGGTGTTATCCGCCGCGGCTCGCTCACGCCCGAGCGCGAAAAGGAGTACCGAGACAAGCTTGAAGAGGCGCTGATGGCGGGGTACAAGGCCCTTCAGGACGGGAAAAGCGGGCTTGATGCCGTCGAGATCGCCATCCGGATAATGGAAGATTCACCGCTGTTCAATGCCGGTAAAGGGGCCGTCTTTACAAACGACGGCAAGAACGAACTTGACGCCTCTATCATGGACGGCAAGACTCAGAATGCCGGGGCCGTCGCCGGGCTTCACCGCGTTAAGAATCCGATCACCTTGGCGCGTGCCGTGATGGAAAGATCCGAACACGTGATGATGATCGGCGAGGGGGCCGAAAAATTTGCGGAACAGCAAAAGCTTGAGCTTGTCGACCCGAAATATTTCTGGACCCAGCCGCGATGGGATTCGCTCCAGCGCATTCTCAAGCAAGAAAAAGAAAAGCAGGAAAAGGCCGTCGGGACCATTGAACTTACCCCCGAACAGCGGGCTGCTAAGTACGGAACAGTGGGAGCTGTCGCACTGGATAAGGACGGCAACCTCGCTGCGGGTACCTCGACCGGCGGGATGACCAACAAACGTTTCGGCCGCGTCGGCGACGTGCCAATTATCGGGGCGGGCACCTACGCGAACAACGCGACCGTAGCGGTCTCGGCCACCGGCTGGGGCGAATTTTTTATCCGCCTGTCCGTTGCAAAAGACATCTCTTCGCTGATGGAGTACCGTGCCCTTACTGTCCAGAACGCCGCTGACATGGTGATCAAAACCAAGCTTCAGAACCTCGGCGGCGACGGCGGTGTCATCGCCGTGGACAAGTTCGGCAATATCGGAATATCGTTCAACTCCGAGGGGATGTATCGGGCATATGTTGGCAGCGACGGAAAGCCGGTCGTGGAGATCTACAAGGACTAGCACCCGCTGCACAGATGTTAGCTGCAGAGATCATCGCCGTCGGCTCCGAACTGCTGACTCCCGAACGATCGGACACCAATAGCCTCTGGATAACGGAGCGGCTAAACGAGATCGGCATCGACGTAATGCTCAAGACGATCGTCGGTGACGATGAGCCGCGCCTTATGGAAGCGATCAAAGACGCAAGCCGACGGTCCGATATCGTCATTACTACCGGCGGCCTCGGCCCCACCGAAGACGATATAACCCGCCAGGTCGCGGCAAAGGCGATCGGCAGGGAACTGGAATATCACGACGAGCTCGAGGCAGAACTCCGCGAGCGTTTCAAGCGATGGGGCCGCGAAATGCCCGAGATCAATAGGCGTCAGGCGTACATCATAGCGGGATCCGATATCATCCCGAATCCCAATGGATCTGCCGTCGGAATGATGCTGGAAGACGGCGGCAAGACACTTGTGGTCCTACCAGGGCCGCCTCGTGAAAATCAGCCGATGTTCGACGGTTTCGTAATGCCGCGGCTCAGCAATAAAGTTGGCGACGTCGTTGTGCGCCGCCGCATCCTAAAAGTTTCCGGGATGGGGGAATCAGCGGTTGATGAGGCCGCGGCTCCTATTTACACGCAATATCCGACGGTTCGAACGGCCGTGCTTTTCAATAAGACGGAGGTTGAGATCCATCTTTATTCACGGGCGGCAACGCCAGCTGAAGCGGAGGCCGTGCTCGATGAACTTGCACCTCGGCTTGCCGAGAAAATAGGGATCGCTGTTTTCGCGCTCAACGGCGAAACCATGGAGGAGGTCATCGGCGGTATGCTCGCCGATAGCAAGCAAACGCTCGCCGTCGCGGAAAGCTGCACCGGCGGATTGATCGGCCGGCGGATCACGGAAGTAGCGGGCTCTTCCGCTTATTTTCTCGAGGGTTTCATTACATATTCGAATGAGGCGAAGATGCGCACACTCGGCGTGCCGGAGGAGGTTCTTAGAGCCCACGGTGCCGTCAGCGCGGAGACCGCCGAGGCAATGGCCGCGGGTGCGAGACGTGTCTCAGGCGCCGATGTCGCGGTCTCGGTTACGGGGATTGCCGGCCCCGGCGGAGGTACTGACGAGAAACCCGTAGGCACGGTGTTCATCGGTTATGCATATGAACGAACATCTCGGTCGGCAAAGCTGTTTCTGCCCGGCGACCGTTATCTGATCCGCTGGCGGGCGAGCCAGGCTGCACTTGATATGGTGCGGCGACAGCTGCTCAAAGCTTAATGAAGTTCAAGGAGTACAAAACAAGGGTGACGGAAAGGCTTCGCGAGTTCGGCAAGCTGACGCCGATCGCATTGATCACCGTTTTTCTCCCGATGGTCGGTGCCGCGATCCTCTTACTGATCGCTTCACCCCTTGGCATTTGGCTTCGCGAGAACTCCGGCGTGGGGATGCCGCTTTACCTCCTCGGCGTGCTTGTTTTCTGCGGACTCGCGATGCTGCCCACCAACGTGATCGGCATTGTCGGGGGCTGGGCATTCGGCCTCTATGCCGGCCTTGCGGTGCTTATTGCGGGTGTAGTCGGTTCCGCGGTGATCTCGTACCTCATCCACGCTCGGATCATGGGCGACAAGTTGCCTGATGTGGCGGGAAAGCACCCGAAAGCAGATGCGATCTATAACGAACTGGTCAATCGCGACTGGTGGCGGACCCTAACGATCATATTTCTTGTCCGTGCGTCCATCATAATGCCGTTCGCTTTGACAAACTTTCTCATGGCGTCGGCA
>DATHVL010000200.1:0-5874 GCA_035461325.1 Pyrinomonadaceae bacterium | reverse complement strand
GGCCCGGAACCGTTCCGCTGCGGTGCGGATCCCGATGTTCTCGTCATCGCCCAAGGCAAAGCGGCTGGAATTCAGGCCGCCGGACCCCAGCTGCAACCCCTACATCACGTTTGCGGCGCTGTTGATGGCGGGGATCGACGGAATTCAGAATCGCATCGATCCCGGCGATCCGCTCGATAAGGACATCTACGATCTGCCGCCCGAAGAGCTGGCGAATGTGCCCTCGCTGCCGGGAACCCTCGACGAGGCTCTCAGAGCGTTGGAGGAGGATAACGAGTTTCTGCTTAAGGGCGACGTGTTCACGCCGTTGATGATCGAAAGGTGGATCAAATATAAGCGGGACAAGGAGATAACCCAGCTTAGGCTGAGGCCGCATCCGCTTGAGTTTTCGATGTATTACGACGTTTGACCCGACAATTAGTTTGTGAAGAGAGGCGGGCGGTCGTGCCCGCCTCTCGAGTTTGCGGCCGAAATCTTTTTTGTGAGGCGTGAATAAAGTATTATTGAAGATAATGAGAGCTTTAAGTCCACTATCTTCACCTCCCTTTCGATATTTGTTTCTTGTGACAGTCACTGTCGGGGCCATGATTGCGGCAGGATGCGGATCGACGTCCGGGACCGGTACGGAAACCGCGAACGTAACGAACTCCGAGCGTGCCGAGACTCCGCCGGCAGAGATGTCGACCTCTGCGAACCCCGACGGCAGCATTCCTGAAGCCACGGATGTAACTCCGTCAGAAGTGAACGACGCAGCACCGGAGGGCCCGTTGACCGTTGCCGAAGCCGCGAACCGCAAGCGGGACCGGCTTTTAGCCGGGCCGGACACGCGGAGCGGTCCGATGCCCGAGGTAAAGCTGATCAAACGTGCGGCACCGGACGATTCCGAATACTGGTCGACTTTGACGGATGTTGCACGCGAGTACCGGCAATTCAAGAGCGATCCGCAGATCAATCGGGTCGAGCGTTGGAACGACGGCACCAACTCGGTGCTGAAGATCCACCTGAAGAATGGGAAGGTGGTCGAGCAGCCGGGCGAACGAGTGCGGAACCTTGCTACGGAATCCGTAAGCACCTTTGTTAGGCTGGCGGGCCTGCCCGCGCGGCCATTGGCGACACCGGAAGCCTCGGCAGCCGAAAATCCGAACAAGAAAAAAGAAGATACCGGCCGGCCTTAAATCTGTCCAAAGCTTGAGGGCGGTGTTGTATAATCGATGCGTATGGAAAAGCTCACGGTAATATGTCCGTGCTGTGACGCAAAGCTAACTATCGATTCACAGACGGGGGCCTTGCTGGCGCACGAAGAGAAAAAGAAAGCGGTGGCATCTTTCGACGCGCTGAAAGAAGAGGTTTCGAAACAGAAGGAACTGCGCGAGCAACTGTTCGCTCAGGAAATGTCGTCGATGAAGAACCGTGAACGACTATTGGAAGAGAAATTTCAGGAAGCCCTAAAGCGTGCCGATAAGAACGACACGACACCATTCAAGAATCCGCTCGACCTGGATTGACCACTAATCGAAAGAATATGACAGGTACCGTACCCGCAAGCAGGCCGGCGGCCGAGGCAAAAGACCGGCTGATCGTCGCCCTCGATGTGGAGAGCGCCGGCCGGGCCCGAGAGCTGGCCCAGGAGCTAAGCGGTGCTGTCGGAGCATTTAAGGTCGGGATGCAGCTTTTTACGGCTGCCGGCCCCGGTCTTGTCCGTGAACTTGTCGAGACGGGTAACCGGGTATTTCTAGATCTAAAGTTTCACGACATCCCGAACACGGTTGCAAGGGCCGGTATCGAAGCGGCAAGGTTGGGCGTTTGGATGTTCAATGTGCATGCGGCCGGAGGATCTGAGATGATGCGGCGGACGGCCGACGAGGTTAGCGAGGCTTCTGAAAGGGAAGGATTGAAACGGCCTCTGATCATTGGGGTCACGGTGCTGACGAGTTCCGGTGTCGAGACACTGCGCGAGATCGGAATGAACGGGGATCCGGAAGAACAGGTCGTGCGATTCGCGCGGCTCGCGGAGGCGTCGGGGCTCGACGGGGTCGTGGCCTCTCCGCGGGAGACGCAAGCGATCAGAAAAGCCATCCCCGAGCGCGATCTTGTCATCGTAACCCCGGGAGTTAGGCCGACATTCGCAACAATGGACGACCAAAAACGTGTAATGACCCCGGCAGAGGCGATCGCCGCGGGTTCGGATCATTTGGTCGTGGGACGCCCAATCACGGGGAGCCCGGATGTTCGTGCCGCCGCCGAGCTAATTGTCGCCGAGATAGAAGGATCGCTTTAGAATTTAGCCCATTATATAGCCAACCAGTGTCACTTCACCAACAACTCATCCAGTCAGCTGCCGCCGTTCTTGCCCGTGCGGCTCTATTTACGCTAAATGTCGCTGCCCAGCAGGTGGGGATCTTTCGCGTCGGCGAAAAACTGACTTACAACGTTTCAATTGACAGCTTTGACGATGCCGGGTATGCCGAGACATATGTGGTGTCGGTTGGAAAGCTGGGCGAGCGGGATGCGGTCGAACTGCGGTCGCGGTTTCGAACGCTTAATTTCGCGAGCGCGGCGTTCTACATGGTGGACGAGACACGGACGACATTTGCGTCGCCCGAGACAGGGTTGCCGATATTTTCGCGGCGAGAAGAACGCAGCGGAGGCTTGCCGAAGGTGAAGACCGCGGACCATCAAGCGGTCCCCGCCACCGGCCACGACCTCAATACGCTGATCTTTGCGATCAGAGCAGGCGGTGCCGCGGGGTCATTTACCTTAAACGAATTTGATCGAGTTTACAGTGTCAGCTACCAGACCACCGGTAATGAAAAGGTTAGTTCCTCCACCGGAGATTTTGAGACGACACTGATCGGCGTCCAGAGCGACTTTTTGATGGAGCGGGGCATTCGCGATCTGCAGGTAAATCTGACCTCAGACCCGGATCGAATACCGGCGCAAGTACGGTTCGCTACGGACAAAGGCAGTTTCAAAGCCGTTATTTCCGGAATACGAGTGGTCGAGCCCGTGCCTGATCCCGAAACGATCCCGAATCCGATCGCGACACCGCTACCGAGCCCGGTGGCCACGCCGGTTCCTACGCCCGCTCCTTACATTCCAAATCAGCCGCTTGCGGCCACGCTGCCTTTCGCGTTGGGAGAGTCGCTAGAGTACGTGATCACGACGAGCGGCGCGGAGATCGGAAGGGCGAGGTTTCGTATCGAACGGCGAGATCAGTTCTCCGGGCGTGACGCACTGCTGCTTACGGCGACCGTGACACCGATCGGACGCGGTTCCGCCGCATTCGCCGCGGGCGATTCGATGCAGGTGTGGGTCGACCCGGATACGCTTACGCCGATCCGATCGGAGATCAAGGCGGCCGGCCCGCTTAGTATCTTCAACAGTAATGCCCTTTTCGACACCGCATCCAGCGTGATAACGATCAACGGCGCCGAACGGATCGACGGGCCCGTGTGGACCCATAGTGTACTGTCTTTGCTCTATGCAATGCGGTCTTTTAATCTGCGGCCGAGCCTTGATTCGAATGCTCCCGTCAATGACACTCGAGTTGCCGTCTTTTGGCACGATCGCGCGACCGTATTCACGCTGCGGCCTTCGGAGTCGGAGGTGATCGACGCCTCAGGGGTAAAACTGCCCGCACAGCTTGTTAATATCAATCCGAACCATCCACAGCTAGACCAGCTAATGCCCCGTGTTTGGCTGGGAAATACGCCGCAGCGACTGCCCTTGCGAATAGCTCTCGGGCAATATCAGCTGGATCTGTCCACGACCTCCACGATCCCACCTAAATAAGGCATTCACTTTTTCTCACCTAGGGCTTTATCCGGTCCTAGTTGAAATTGAAATCAATTTTCAATTAGGCTACAATTGGCTCGGCACCCTGCAAGTCAAGGAACGATCAAATAATGGACGCTGCGTCCCAAACAGGCGCGGCAATGCAGTCCTCCAGGGCGGGTTAATTAAATGAATCTAGCAGAAATACGAGTGGGGCATCGTGCCCGCGTTATCAGCGTGGACGGCCAGGACCGCATCTCGACCCGTCTCAAGGAGATGGGCGTAGTGCCGGGGGCCGAGGTGACGGTCGTCAAATCCGCCCCGTTCGGTGACCCGGTTCAACTCCGGCTGATGGGCTACAGCCTTGCCGTACGCCTTAGCGAAGCCAGGGCAGTTTCAGTTGAAGAGATCCCGACCGTTTAGCCACCGCCCCAATGGACGGCCTGCCAACATCACTCGACCTGCCAACCATCGCGATCGCGGGTAATCCGAACGCGGGAAAAACAACACTCTTCAACGCATTAACGGGCCTGAGGCAGAAGGTCGCGAACTATCCCGGTGTCACCGTCGAGCGTAAGTCGGGCACGTGGGTTCACGACGGTGCCGCTCTCCATATTATCGACCTGCCCGGGCTCTACAGCCTTGACGCATCGTCCATCGACGAACAGATCGCACGCGAGGTCTTGACCGGAGATTACGGTGCGGAAACGCGGCCGGACGCGGTCATCGCGGTCGTTGATGCGACCAATCTCGAACGCAACCTTTACCTTGTAACGCAGATCCTGGAACTGAAGATACCGGTCGTCATTGCACTGACGATGATCGATATCTTTGAAAAGCAAAAGCACGCGCTGGATATCGGAAAGCTTTCCCGAATGCTCGGTGTTCCGGTCGTCGAAGTAAACTCGCGGACGGGACGGGGCATAACGGAACTTGCCGCTGCGGCACACGGTGCGGTCGGCCGTGAGGCCGAGGTGCCTAGGCTGCTTGACGCTCCGGGGGGTGTTGGAGAAAACCGCATCTTCGGCAGGTACAAATTTATCTCGGATGTCGTACAGGCGTCGGTGAAACACCACGACCGCGATGCTCACCGGATATCCGACAAGATCGACAGCGTGCTGACACATCGGTTCTGGGGGCTGATCGTCCTTATCGCACTCTTGCTCTTGATCTTTCAGGCTATCTTTTCATGGGCTACGGTGCCGATGGACCTGATGGATCAGGGCTTCGGAGCGCTGGGCAATGCGGTCCGGAGCGTGATGCCCGAGGGAATGCTGACGGACCTGGCGGTTGACGGAATCATAGCCGGTGTGGGCGGAATACTTGTGTTTCTGCCGCAGATCCTGCTGCTGTTTCTTTTTATATCGATCCTTGAAGACACGGGTTATATGTCGCGGGCGGCGTTTTTGCTTGACAAGCTAATGAGCCGCGTCGGGCTTCACGGCAAAGCATTTCTGCCGCTGATCAGCAGCTTTGCCTGTGCGATACCCGGGATCATGGCGACGCGGACCATCGAGGATCATCGTGACCGTTTTGCCACGATCATGATCGCTCCGTTCATGAGCTGTTCGGCGAGGCTGCCGGTCTATACGCTGATGATCGCGGCCTTCTTTGGCGGGCAGATGATCTTCGGCGTCATCTCGCTAGGTGCGGTGATCATGCTGGCAATGTACGCCCTGGGGATACTGGCGGCAGTGATCGTGGCGGCCGTCCTGAAGCGAACCATGTTAAGGTCGCCGACGCCGCCTTTCATAATGGAGCTTCCGCCATATCGGATGCCCTCCGTGCGAACTGTGCTGACGAACATGTTGGAGCGGGCGTGGATATTCGTTAAGCGAGCAGGGACGGTGATCCTTGCGATCTCGATCCTTCTTTGGGCACTGACCTATTGTCCGAGAGAGGCGGCATCTGTGAATGCAGACGGCACGACAGCCGAAAGTACTCAATTGGAGAACAGCTTTGCAGGGCAACTGGGACACGCGATCGAGCCGGCGATACAACCGCTCGGATTTGACTGGAAGATCGGGGTGGCTCTGATCGCAAGTTTTGCGGCAAGGGAAGTTTTGGTTTCGACGCTTAGCATTATCTATAATGTCGGGA
>DATHVL010000199.1:0-6252 GCA_035461325.1 Pyrinomonadaceae bacterium | reverse complement strand
GAATTCGGTGTTAATGTCACCTGTGTTGACGTTGACGAAACAAAGATCGCCAAACTACATAAAGGCGAAATACCCATCTACGAGCCGGGTCTTGATCAGATAGTTGAAAAGAATGTGAAGGCGGGCCGGCTTCATTTTACGACGAAGATCGAGGAAGGCGTACGCGGTGCTCAGGTCGTCTTTCTGGCAGTGGGCACGCCGCCGAAACCGGACGGTTCGCCCGACATGAGCTATTACCAGCAGGCGGCGAAGGACGTGGCAGAGGCCATGGAAGATTACAAGGTACTGGTGACCAAATCGACGGTCCCGGTGGGTACGGGCAAATGGCTCAAGCAATTTATAAGTGAGAACTTAAAAACGCCCGTTGAGTTCGGCGTTGCTTCCAATCCGGAGTTTCTTCGCGAGGGTGCCGCTATCACTGACTTTATGCGGCCGGACCGCGTCGTCATCGGCAGCAATGAGCCGCGGGCCATCGAGGTAATGAAGGAACTGTATCGGCCCTTATTCTTAATCGAAACGCCGATCGTGATCACCTCGCTCGAGGCGGCGGAGCTGATCAAATACGCGGCAAATGCCTTTCTGGCGACCAAGATCACCTTTATCAATGAGATCGCAAATCTTTGTGATGCAATCGGCTGCGACGTCCACGATGTCGCCCGGGGCATGGGGATGGACAACCGGATCGGGCGCAAGTTTCTGCACCCCGGGCCGGGATACGGCGGATCTTGCTTCCCCAAAGATACCAGGGCATTG
Organism: Pyrinomonadaceae bacterium; assembly: GCA_035461325.1. GTDB lineage: Bacteria > Acidobacteriota > Blastocatellia > Pyrinomonadales > Pyrinomonadaceae > OLB17. The sequence goes on along the minus strand of DATHVL010000199.1, from coordinate 5,499 downwards.
ACCACGGTTGCGGACCAGTTCAATGTTGAAACCAGGATCGTTGATGCCGTTATCGAGGCGAATGAGCTCCAGCGGATGGCGATGATCCCAAAGATCGAACAGCTGGTCGGCGAGTCTCTCAGCGGCAAGCGGATAGGGGTTCTTGGACTGTCGTTCAAGCCCGAGACGGACGATATGCGCGAGTCGCCGGCGATCGAGATCGTTCATACCTTGATAGAGCGCGGCGCTACCGTGCGGGCATTTGACCCGGTGGCGATGGAAGAAGCCAAACATTACATTAACGGCGTCGAATACGCCGAGGACGAGTACGACGCGATCAAGGACGCTGACGTATTGGTGATCGTCACGGAATGGAACCAGTTTCGGGCACTCGACATGGCAAAGGTCAAGCAACTTCTTCGTTCGCCGAAGATCGCCGATCTGCGGAACATCTACGAACCGGAAGATATGCGTGAGCTAGGCTTCGAATATGTAGGCGTCGGGCGTTAGGGTTATTTTCTTTAGATAATTATGGGATCAGATACGTTCCTTGTGACGGGCGGAGCGGGCTTTATCGGCTCGAATCTCGCTGACGAATTGATCCGCCTTGGCGGTTCGGTGAGGATCATAGACAACCTCCTCACGGGCTCCCGAAATAATCTCGAAGAGATCGCGGGGGCCTTTGATTTTATTGAGGGGGACCTCAACGATACGGCACTGGTCGATAAGGCCCTCGAGGGGGTAGAGGTCGTATTTCATCAGGCTGCGCTTCCGAGCGTTCCCCGTTCTGTGGCGGACCCGGTCGAAACGCATAACGCGTGCGTTAACGCGACCTTCAACATTCTTGAGCGTTCGCGGGCCGCGGGAGTGAAAAAGCTTGTTTATGCTGCGTCGAGTTCGGCGTACGGCGATCAACCCGTTCTGCCTAAAGTAGAGACGATGCGGCCTGACCCGATGTCGCCCTATGCGGCTGCGAAACTTGCCGGTGAACATTACTGCCGCGTATATAACACGGTTTACGGGATGGAGACTGTGGCTCTGAGATACTTTAATGTGTTCGGGCCGCGGCAGGACCCTTCGTCGCACTACTCGGGTGTGATCTCGCGATTCATAGACGCGTTCATGAAGGGCGAGGCGCCGGTTATCTATGGGGACGGCGAGCAGTCGAGGGATTTCACGTATGTCGCCAATGTGGTCGATGCCAATATCAGGGCGTCACAGTCGCCCCAGGCCGCGGGCGAGGTGATGAATGTCGCTAACGGCGAAAGGGTGTCGCTGAATGAATTGATCGAGGTGATGGGACGGGTTACCGACAAGAGCGACGTCGCGGCCGACTACCAGCCCGAACGCAAGGGCGATGTGAAGCACTCACAGGCGGATAACCGCCGGGCCGTCGAGCTGATAGGTTACAAGAAGCTTGTCGGTTTGGAAGAGGGCCTGCGGCGCACGATCGATTGGTGGAAGACGAGCCGGTTCGCTGCATAAATGAAAAAGGCCCGCGACACATCGTCGCGGGCCTTTTTTGTTGCTGATGCAACGTGCTTACCAACTAAAGCGCAAGTTCAATTCGATCCGGCGGTTGGTCGAGCCGCCGCCCATACCCCAGCCTCCGGCGGTGCTTGTGTACTGGCCAAATCGGCTGGACGCCATATTGCCTACCGGCGGATTAAAGTTAACAAGATTAAAAATGTTGTTAAAGCTAACGCCGACGTTTAGGTTATAAGGTGCGCGGCCGCCGCCGCCCATACCACCTCGCATACCGCCGCCTCGCATACCGCCGCCTCCGCGCCCAACGGGAATGCCGCCGGAAGGGCCAGAGGTCCCGGCGGGAGTACCACCCGAACCCTCGGTGCTGCCGAATCCGAAGTTTTTGCTGAACCTCAGATTTACGTTCAAGTATTTCGGCCCGTCGCCAAAGTTTCGGGGGATGATCGCGTTCGGATCAAAACCTGAAACATTACAAAACGAATTGGTTAGGCCGAGTTCGTCACAGCGTGCTCCGAGTTCCCCGAACGTCGGGCGTTCTGTAAAGAGCGAATCGCCGTTGAGATCCAGCCCGCGTGTAATGTTAAACGGGCGGCCCGAATTCGCCATAATGAACGGGCTCATCGAGATCTCCCAAGGAAGACGGATATTGCCGCCGAAGAAGAAATTGTGCCGAATATCGCCTGAGGTCCGTCCGTATTCGCCAGTCAGATCGTAAGAATACGCCGGGAAGCTTCCTGCACCGTCAGCATCGCCCTTTGAATACCCCAGACGGTAGTTTCCAAAGAGGGAGACCCGGTTCGAAAGTGTGGTGCGGAAGTTCAAGATGAACTGATTGGTGTTCTGAACGCCGCTCGATTCGTACTGATAGATATTGCCCTGCGTCGGATCGGGCCGCGGTGCATTAAGACAGTTCTCCTGCTCGGGGCAGAACGGTGCATTGATATTCCGCGTCCGCAATACGTGCCATGTACGCGAAGCGATGTAAAAGGCTGACAAAGAAGAATTCCACGGCAACTGGCGTTCAACGCCCAGAGCGGTCTGGAACATATACGGTGACTGAAGATCCGGTGAGATCGTCCTCAACGTATTCGATTGGGGCAACACCGCGAGTACGTCCGCCGCGGTCGGTACATTTGTCACGCCGTCCAGCGTGAACACCGGCTGCTGCAGTAATGCGATGGCCGCCGCACGCCGAACCGGATCAGGGTCGTTAGCGTTAACGATCAGGTTAAGCTGATTGGAACCGTTAAAGCGCTGTGCCTGCAGCGTCAGGTTTTCACTGAATCTGTCGTAAAAGATACCGAAACCACCGCGGAAGACGGTTTTGGGTGTCGTCGGCCCTCCGGCCCCGGGTGCCCAGGCAAATGAGAAACGCGGAGCGAAGTTGAGGTTATCGTTAATATTCGTCTGGTTCTCGTAACGCAGGCCAAAGCTCAGGGTAAGGCCCGGTGTTACACGCCAGTCATCAGTAATGAACAGTCCGTAATCCGTTCTTGAAACCTTCTGCAGTGGTTCACCGGTCGTGATCGAAAACTGCGTCGGGTATGCGTTTGCGTTGCCCAGCAGCGTATCGCGATACTGATCGAGATTGACGAAGGTAAAGGCACCGCCATAATTATTCTCCGAACGGTCATCGATCGAGACATGCCGGACCCGAACGCCGAATTTCAGAGCGTGGTTCGTGAAGACCGATGTGGTTGTGTAATTCTGGAATTCGAACTCGCGTTCGCGGTCATAGCTGAGGCCGATCTGCGAACCGCCGCCGCTAAATGCATCTGCCACGCTGATCGTGGGGATCGAATTGTCACCTAATTGGTTTCGGTCGTTCCATTCGAATTCGACCCGCGTCTCGTTGATCGTGGTCGGATTGATTATCATCGTCTCCGTCAACTGGATCTGATGGGACGTGCTTTCGTTCTGATAGGCACGCGACGGAAGCGAGGTGCCGCCGACGCCGATATTCTCTCTCGTGTTTCGGGTAAAGTTGTAACGGGCAACGAGCGTGTTGTTCTCGTTGATGGCGTAATCGAAGCGCGGGCTGATAGAAAATCGACGGCTCGGGACCTGAACATCCTGTTGAAAAGGGATCACGTTCAAATTCTGATCCAGGATACGGGCATTCACCACTGTATTCTCGTCCGTCCTTCGATTGTTAATGTTCAGGAAAAAGGACGACTTGCCCTTTTGGATCGGGCCGGAAACGTTGCCGCCGAAAAACAGCATCTGGCTTGGTGCACGATTTTCCGCGAACGGGTTCCTGGAGTTGAGCCGGGCGTCGTTAAAATTGCCGAAAACGCTGCCGCGCCAAGTGTCGGTACCCGGACGGGTAAGGATCTCGATCCTGCCGAAACCGAGGCGGTCGTACTCCGCGGAAAAAGGATTCTGATTGATGCGGATCTCGCGAATGGATTCCTTGGGCGGCATCTGTCCGCCGGTGAACCCGTCGATATAGATCTGTCCGCCATTAGGGCCGGCAGCCGGGCCCGCGAGGGCCTGTAAAGCTGCCTCAAGTTCATCCGGGTCGTCCGGAAGTGCCTCGAGCTCCTCAGCGCGAAGTATCGTGGCTCCGGCTGTCGCATCGGGATCTGTAGAGACGTCGTTGCCTACGCTGACTTCGACCTGTTCCTCGAGGGCGTCAATGACCATTGTAGCGATCATCTGCTCACGCCGTCCGGCCGCGATCGTGACATCGCCCTCGAACTGCTGAAATCCCTCAGAGAAGATCTGAACCGCATAGGTGCCGGCCGGAAGCCCGGTGAAAAGGAAGTCGCCGCTGTCATTGGACGTAGCGGTCCGTTCCGTGCCGTCGGACGCAATAACGGTAACGGTCGCTCCGACAAGCGCCGCTCCAAAGGAATCCTGAACCTGTCCGGCCAGGCTTCCCTGCTGCTGTGCAAACACTGCGGATGATAAAAATATAAAGACCGCCGCAGAATAAATAATGTTCTTCAAGATGTTCATAACAACCCGCCTATAATAAAAAATAAACCCGACGCCAAAGGGACGCCGGGGGAGATCCGGTTTACATTCCGGGCATTTCAAAATCGTCCAATCCGGGGATCGTAAAGTTTCCCGTACCGCCGCGGCCCCCGCGCTGTGCAGCGCCGGACATCTGAGCCGCTCTGATAAAGGGCTCCACGCCAGCCAATAACTTAATAGCTGTGATACGCGTGGGATCGTCGGTACGCGAACTCGACACCGCGATCATTTCGCCGGTCTTTAACTCGGAAGCAGTCACGTCCGGGAATCGGACCAGCATGTCGTCGATACCGCCGCGAGCTCCCATGCCGTTGCCCGGGCCACGCTGGCCGCCACCGGCCGGAGCCGCACCGCCCGGACGTCCGCCTTGGGGGGCACCGCCGGCGCCGTTCGCAGCCCCCATCATAGCTAGCCGCTGGGCCATTTCAGCCGGAAACCGCTTCATCAGCATCGCCGAGCCAAGTGAAACGACGACATCCTGCTCAGTAGCAAGATCGGTAATGGTGACCTCTTTGTTTTCGACGTCGATCGCCTTGATCGTACCCGCAACGGTCCGAAAAGCTCCCGAAATAACTTCTTCTGCAGTAAAGCTCGCGCCGTCGGCACTCCGGTCACCCAAAGCTCTAAGCATGTCGCCTTCACGAATATTACTGATATCAGTTACGACGGCTTTACTAAATTCGATCGAGTTCGGAGCGTATCGGCGAAACACTGCATTATCTTTTGGAGTGATCGCGACACTCGTTGCCCCGGTAAGCCCTCTCACTTCAAGGGTGATCTGTTTGGCAGCCGCGTCTACCGCGGTTACCCGGCCGGAAATGCCCCGCGTCGCCCACTTTTGGGCGTCTGCGGCCTGCTTTTTAGCAATGTCGCTCTGAGCCATCAGGTAGATCGCCCGTGCCGGCAAATGGCTTCGGTCTGCCGGAAACACTCCGGTGACCATCAATTTGTCGCCCACAGCAATGTCGCCAAGCTGAGCGGCGACCGCGGCGGAAAGTTTTGGATTGTCGGCCGGAACCCGCTTAACCTCGGTTCCTTCGACCACACGTACCG
>DATHVL010000198.1:0-5711 GCA_035461325.1 Pyrinomonadaceae bacterium | reverse complement strand
GAAGAACTCAATGCGGCGATCGGCTTTGGCAATTCGAATGGCCTTCCCATTTTTATTTTGGGCGGCGGCAGCAACCTGCTTGTCTCCGACAATGGTTTTCCCGGCCTGGTTATCAAGATCGGGATAACGGGCATCGCGTTTGAAGACCGCGAGGACGGAACAGTTCGCGTGACGGCGGCAGCCGGTGAGGATTGGGATCCATTTGTCGAAACCGTCATAGGAAGAGGCTTGTCCGGGCTTGAATGCCTAAGCGGGATCCCCGGCCTGGTCGGGGCCACGCCGATTCAGAACGTAGGAGCTTATGGACAGGAGGTCTCCGGATCTATTGCCGAGGTCCGCTGCCTCGACCGTGAGACCGGCGAGCGGCTCGCGCTTACAAATGCGGAGTGCGGTTTCGCCTATCGCAGCTCGATCTTTAACACGACGCAACGCGGGCGGTTCGTTGTTCTGGCAGTTAGCTATGACCTCCGGCCGGGCGGCGTTCCGCACCTCGAATACCGCGATCTTGCTGATCGATTCGACGGACGGGTTCCGACACTTGCTGAGACACGAGCAGCGGTCCTCGAGATCCGGCGGCAAAAATCGATGGTAATAGATCCGCGTGACCCGAATTCGCGGAGCGCCGGCTCGTTTTTCAAGAATCCGATCGTTGAACAGCGAGCTGCCGACCTGCTATCAGAGGCCCTCGGCGAGTCGGTTCCGTCGTTCCAATCCGCGGGAGGCATGGCAAAGATCCCTGCCGCGTGGCTGATCGAAAAGGCAGGTTTCAGCAAAGGATATACACTGGGCAATGCGGGCCTCTCGGCAAACCATTCGTTGGCCATTATCAACCGCGGCGATGCCCGTGCGGACGATATTATCGCCTTGAAAGAGCTGATACGCTCTGCGGTATTTGAAAAGTTTGGGATAGAACTTGTACCTGAACCGGTTTTCCTCGGTTTTCCCGACTGAGGCAAAATAGTTGAAATTCACCGTCAAAAAGGCGTAAGATTTTACTCTCCGTTTCCGCGTTACTTTCTAAGAGGTCCTCAAATGAATCGCAGTTTTCTTCTTCACAAGATCTTATCAGTCTTCATTCTGTTTTCGTTCTTCACCTCGACCGCGCCGATCTCGAGAGCCAACGATCTGGTTCCCTCAGAAGATCTAACCGGCGGGGCCAGCGTTTTTGTTTTCCGTGGATCCTCCAAGAAGCCGATCGGACGATCCTCGAAAGCATTTCGCTCGCGAGCGGCCGGCACGAGACGCTCCTCTGCCCGTACGAATTCACAGATAGCGACAACCCAACAACGCCGCGCCGCCCGCTCAAAGGCCGCTCTCGCGGCACGACAGCGTGCTCGAGCGGCAGCGCGGATACGCCAATCAGACGAGGCGGCAATACGCGGCCGTTCGCTCCTGGAACGCCAGCATTATGAGACGGCCGCTGCGGAATTTCGCACCGCCATTGACCTTAATCCGAAAAATGCGGAAGCCGCCGAGGGCCTCAGCGAAGCTTTGGCACTCAAAGGCATAGAGGTCGCGGGTGCAGATCTCAAGGAAGACGCACTTGTTTATTTGAACGAGGCCGTTGTGCACGACCCGAGCAACGCTGCAGCGTTCGCAAAGCTGGGCGAGATACACGACGCCCACGGCCGCAGCGATGAGGCACTCGCAAATTACGAAAAGGCGGTTGAGCTGGACGCGACACTCACCTCGCTATACCTGCCTATGGCGCTCGCCTATCTCGAAAAGGGTGACCCGGCGAAGTCCGAAGCAGCGCTTGCCAAAGCCGAGGGCGATGGTGTTGATACGACCGACTTCCGAAATGCCCGGCTGCTCAACCTTGTCGGTCAGGAAAAGTTTGACGAGGCTTTGGCTATGCTCGATCAGGCCCCGGCGACGGGCCCGGCGGCCGGTGAGGTTGAATACCAAAAAGCGGCCATCTATGACCGAATGCAAAAGCCCGGCGAAGCAGTTGCTGCCTATAAACGCTCGATCGCCTCGGCACCGGCGAACAGCGATGCTTGGCTCGATATGGGCACGATCTATTACAACCAGGGCGATTACGACAATGCCCTCCTGGCGTACCAGGAAACGGTCAAGCTTGAACCCGACAACACCGAGGCCCATAAGAATCTCGCCAGTGTCTATCGTCAGTTGATGCGATATGCCGACGCGAACGTCCACTACCGGCTTGCGGAACCGGGTTACAAGTCTAACCCCGATCTCTATAGCGAATGGGGATATTGCCTTGCCAAGGTGAATGAGTGGGACAAGGCCATAGCTCGGCTCGAGCGTGCCCGCGAACTGAGCCCCGAAGCCCTCGACCTGAATAATGTCGGATGGGGATTGTACAATGCGGCCCGTGCCGACATCGCGAACAATAACAAAGCGGCAGCCGATCAAAAGCTTGCGGACGGGCGAGTCGCGCTGCAGGCCGCGGTAGAGGCCGACCCCGAGTTTGAGGCGGCACATTTCAATCTTGGGGTGACCAACAACGCCCTGGGAGACTTTGAGGCCGCGGTAAATGCTCTCAACCGGGCGCTTTCGCTCCGGGGTGACTGGGTCATCGCACTTAACCAGCTCGGCGTCGCATTCCGCGGCTCCGACGACCTGGCGACGGCGCTGACCTATTTCAAGCGTGCGTCGACCCTGGATGATTCAAATCTGTTCGGCCTTTACAGCTTGGGCGAGGTCTATTTCCTCACGGGCAACAAGGCCGAGGCCCGAAAGATCCGGAACCGGCTAAATGCCCTAGATCCAACTCTTGCGTCGAAGCTCGACAACGTGCTTTCCGGCAAGATCGTGCTCGATGAGGCAAAGCGGAATATCAGGAACAAGGTTCCGCGGCTGCCGGGACTGCCCTTTTGATGAACTTATTTTAGTCTGTACTCTTGGCGGTCTTCGGACCGCCCTTTTCACTTCAATGCTCTCTGTAAAAACGGTTCAAATTCTTCTTTAAGTGCCGGATTTAGACCAATAGCCTTTCGCAGGTCAGTTATCGCATCCGACTTGCGTCCGACTTCCAAAAACGTTAACCCTCGGCGAGCATACGCCAAAGCATTTGCAGGTTCGAGCTCGATCACTAGGTTGTAGTCTCGAATCGAGGCATGTGGATCAAGATCTTCCAGGGCACCAGCTCGATTCATTAATATCACGGGGTTTTTGGGGAGAATCGCCAATGCTGCGGAGTAATCTGCAACCGCCCCTGCTTTGTCGCCAAGTTGGAATTTAGCCGCGCCGCTGCCGGTCAAAGCCTCAAAGCTTTTCGGCAAGATGTTGATCGCTCTGTTGAAGTCGTTCAGTGCGAGTTTTGGTTCACCTTTGGCCAATAGCGCATTTCCCCGATTATTAAACGACATGGCATGTGCGCGTTTATCATACGCGTTCGTCAGGCCGTCGTATATCGTTATTGCGGAAGAAAAATCTTTGATCGCCGAATCGTATTCGCCTTGTTCCAGATAAATATTTCCCCGGTTGTAATAGCTCAATCCTTGCTTCGGCTCGATCTCAATTGCTTTTGAAAAATCAGCGATCGCTCCGACCAAATCACCTGCGGCAATCTTTAGATTTGCACGGTTATTATAGGCGTCGAGCAATCGCGGATCGAGCTCGATAGCCTGATCGTATAACCGCAGAGCATTCGCAACATCACCGCGGTCCTGAAACTCGAGGCCCTGATTATATGCTTCAAGTGCTTTCGACAGTTTCTGGGCGCTACCTATTACGCTCAATACCAAAATAAGAACGGGAATAAGAAATCTGTACTTCATAGTTTCTTGATTTTTGAAAGAATTTACCTTGTCATACAATCATAGATTGCTACCGACTGTAAAGAAAACATTGATGCCGCGACGTACAGATATTCATAAGATACTGATCATCGGTTCAGGTCCGATCGTTATCGGTCAGGCTTGCGAGTTCGATTATTCGGGAACGCAAGCCTGTCGTGCGCTAAAGCAAGAGGGTTTTGAGGTCGTCCTGGTCAATTCCAACCCGGCGACAATAATGACCGATCCCGAGATCGCCGACCGCACCTACGTCGAACCCCTTACGCTTGAAGCCGCAGCCGCGATTATCGAAAAAGAACGACCCGATGCACTGCTGCCCACCGTTGGCGGCCAGACCGGGCTCAATCTGTCGGTCCGCCTTTACGAAGAGGGCATTCTCGACAAATTCGGCGTTAAGCTTATCGGAGCCAATATCGACGCCATCAGGGTCGGAGAAGACCGCGAGCTCTTCAAAAAGGCGATGGATGAGATCGGCATCCCATCGCCCCGCGGCGGTTTTGCCCATACTTGGGAAGAGGCCCGCGAGATCGTCGAGATGACCGGCTATCCCGCCATCGTCCGTCCGGCATTTACCCTAGGCGGCACCGGCGGCGGCACCGCCTACAACCCTGAAGAGTTCGAAGATATCGCCAAGAACGGCCTGGCCGCCTCGCCCGTCTCCCAGATCCTCGTTGAGGAATCGATCCTCGGCTGGAAGGAGTACGAGCTTGAGGTGATGCGCGACCTTAACGACAACGTCGTCATCATCTGCTCGATCGAAAATTTCGACCCAATGGGCGTGCACACCGGCGATTCGATCACGGTCGCACCCGCTCAAACCCTCACCGATGTCGAGTACCAGCGACTTCGCGATATGTCCAAGGCGTGCATCCGCAAGGTCGGCGTTGAGACGGGCGGCTCGAACATCCAGTTCGCGGTGAATCCGAAAAACGGGGAAGTTCGGATCATCGAGATGAACCCTCGCGTCTCGCGTTCTTCGGCCCTAGCGTCCAAAGCGACCGGTTTTCCCATCGCGAAGATCGCAGCCAAACTCGCAGTCGGATATACGCTCGACGAGATCCCCAACGACATCACCAAAAAGACCCCCGCGTCTTTCGAACCAACTATCGATTACGTCGTCACGAAGATCCCGAAATGGGCCTTCGAGAAATTTCCCGGGGCCGAAGACGTTCTCGATACGCAGATGCGCTCCGTCGGCGAGGTGATGGCAATAGGGCGCACGTTCAAGGAATCGCTTTTCAAAGGACTCCGTTCGCTGGAGGCGGTCAAGCCGCTACGCCTGGTCGATGTCCCCGACGAAGAGCTTCAGCGAAAGCTCGCCCGTCCTAATTCACAGAGATTCTCATACATCACCTACGCACTGCAGAACGGCTATTCGCTGGACGAGGTTCACAGATTAACCAATATCGACCCGTGGTTTCTCGATCAGCTCTCGCAGGTGATGGAGCTGCAGGAGGGCCTCGATGCCAAACCGCTCGCGGATTACACCGACGACGAGATGCGGACGGCAAAGGAATACGGACTCTCCGATCGCCGCATCGCTTTCTTAACCGGCTCCGACGAACTTGAGGTCCGCAGCCACCGAAAGGCGGCCGGCATCGTCCCCGTTTATAAACGCGTCGATACCTGTGCCGCCGAGTTCGAATCCTTCACGCCTTACCTATATTCGACTTACGAGGAAGAGTGCGAGGCCGATCCCACAACCCGTAAAAAGATAATGATCCTCGGCAGCGGGCCCAACCGCATCGGGCAGGGAATCGAGTTCGATTACTGCTGCTGTCACGCGAGCTTTGCGCTCCGCGACGCGGACCTCGAGACCATCATGGTCAACTGCAACCCGGAAACGGTCTCGACGGATTACGACACCTCCGACCGGCTCTATTTTGAGCCGCTCACATTCGAGGACGTGATGAACATCGTCGAGAAAGAGCGTCCGGACGGGGT
>DATHVL010000197.1:0-3166 GCA_035461325.1 Pyrinomonadaceae bacterium | reverse complement strand
CATCCGTGCTGAACGAACTGAGCCGATCGAATTGCCGGTACTGGACGCGATTCGTTCGGCTCTTTCTTTTGCGTCCTTGGCGGCCTCGCCCAGCATTTCAACCTTGAGGTCGCCGATGGCGTTGTAGTAATACTGCGGAGGCTTAGATTCGATGAGGATCCCTTGGTTGATGAGTTCGGTCGCTTCACGGGCGATCTGCGCGATCTTCTGCACTTCGGCCGAACGCACCTCGATCTGCTGGGATAATAAATATCCGGTTATCTCGCCGGTTTCGTTGTATTCGGAATCGCGGCGCTTGATCGTCGACGTTGAGATGGACGAGATGGTCATCTGATCTTCAGCGATACCTTTCGAAATCAGGTACTGCTTGATTCGCGGAATGCTGGACGCGAGTTCCTCATAGGCGGCGGTAAGCTGCGGGGACTGTGCCGAGACCCCGGCCGTCCACACGACCAGGTCGGACGTGATCCGGCGCTTCGCGGAACCGGTCACGGTTATCGCCTCGTCACCTTTTCGGGCCGTTGAAAAGAACCAGCCGAAGATCGTTGCCGAAAGGACCAAACCGATCGCCAACGCCACGCCGCCGTTGAACCAATATCTACGCGTTACGACTTCCATGTCATACTCCAAAAGTGTTTTCCACCAACATAATACGCGGAATTCTCGATTTGCCAAGCACTTTTTGCGGTCCAGTGCGTCGAAAGCAACGAGTTTGCAAATGACTGCGGCGAAAGTTACGATTGAGGTTCGCGAAAAGCTAGAGTACGAGGCAATAAAATTATGAAATTACCGGGTGGATTTGACATAAATTCGATGATGCAGCAAGCCCAGCAAATGCAGGAAAAGATGGGCAAGGAAATGAAGGAGACCGTGGTCGATGCTTCGGCGGGCGGCGGTGCCGTCACAGTAAAAATGCGGGGCGATTTTGAAGTGATCGAGGTCGTCATCTCGCCGGACCTGGTCAAGGACGGTGACGTCGACATGATCCAGGACCTGACGGTCGCCGCCCTCAACGAAGCACATCGCAAGGTCGAGGAATCGCTCAAGGGCAAGCTTGGCGGAATGCTTCCACCGGGACTGATGTAAGTCATGTTGGACTATTCTGAACCGGTCGCCCGGCTGATCGATGAATTCAAACGTCTGCCGGGCATCGGTCAAAAAAGTGCTCAGCGGCTGGCCTTCCACATCCTGCGCCGGCCGCAGGCCGAGGTCGACAATTTCATAGAATCGCTCCGCGAGGTAAAAGAGAAGATCACGTTTTGCTCCATTTGCAATAACCTCACCGACGTCGATCCCTGCCTTTACTGCTCAAACCAAAAACGGGACCGCTCGATCATCTGCATCGTCGAGGAGCCGTATAATCTCGTCGCTGTCGAAAAAACACGTTCCTACCGTGGGCTATATCACATCCTGCATGGCTCCCTTTCACCGATACGCGGCATCGGGCCCGATGAGCTGATGCTCTCGAACCTTTTCCCCCGCCTCACACCTGCGAATAATGACGGTGTTGAGGTGGCCGAGGTTATCATCGCAACGAACCCAACGACCGAGGGTGAAGCGACCGCCAACTACATCGCCCGCTTGCTCAAGCCGCTCGGCGTTCGCACGACCCGAATCGCGATGGGCATGCCCGTCGGCAGCGACCTCGAATACGTCGACGAAGTTACGATGGATAAGGCGCTGACCAATCGCCACGAAATTTAGGGGGCGGCGCGATGGCATCAAATTTCCGCGTCGTCCGGCTAAGAGACCTGTTGACCTCACGAAAGGGCGGCCCGGTTTTTCGGCTGCTGCTTTTCATTTTTGGGTCCGCGCTTCAACTCTTTTTCCGTCGAATTGAGACCGTTAATGAGGACGTCGTACCGGAAGGCACGGGCGTCATTTTTGTACTGAATCACCCGAACGGCCTGATCGATCCTGCACTGATATTCGTCGCCCTGCCGCGGCGGATCTCGTTTCTTGCGAAATCCACGCTCTTTCGAATGCCGGTGATCTCCTGGGTCGTAAAGGTCGCGGGAGCCTTGCCTGTATATCGCCGCGTCGACAGCGGGGAAGACGTATCGCAGAATATGAAAACGTTTGCGGCGGCTCACGAACTGCTTCGACGCGGGGGTTCGCTCGCGATCTTCCCGGAGGGCATCTCCCACAATTCGACCAAGCTCCTGCCGGCCAAGACCGGTGCGGCCCGTATCGCTCTTGGGACGGTATCGATCGAAGCGGCAGACGCTCTTGAACTCTTTATCGTCCCGGTAGGGCTCTACTATACGAGCAAAACGACGTTCCGGAGCGAGGCTCTGCTGCATTTCGGCAAGCCCTTTCGAGTCGAACCGGTAAGGTTGGAGACCGACGGCGAGGTTCCTCGAGAAGCCGTGCGGGAACTCACTGCTCTGATCGAAAAAGCGTTGAGCGAAGTGACGCTAAATGCCGAAACGGACGCCGAGCTTGAGACCGCGGATATGGCCCACAGCATTTTTACGGCGGAGGGCGACGCTGTCGATCTGCGGTCGCGGCAGGCCTTCTTGAAAGCATATGTTGCACGAGCGGCTGCCCGGTCCGAAGCCGACGGGCTGTCGCCTCTTGAGAAAAAAGTGAGGCGTTTTGACGAGCGGCTCGGCGAACTTGGCATTGAACCCTTTCATCTTTCGCTGGCCCGGTATTCGCGTTCATTTGTTGTGGGCCAGGCGATCATGCAGACGTGGTATTTGATCTTGCTTGCGCCGCTTGCGATAGTAGGCACCATCCTGCACACGCCGGCGTATCAGATCTCAAAGCTGCTCTCGCGCATTTACGCGCGGCATGGAGCGGATGATGTGGCTTCGACGGTAAAGGTTTTGGCGGGCATACTTTTTATGCCGTTAACATGGCTTATCGTTGCGGGTGTCGTGTACTATTTTTTCGACTGGCGTTGGGCTCTGGCGTCGCTGCCGCTGTCGTTCGTGACGGGCTATGCCGCATTGATCACGCTTGAGCGGCTCGCGGAGTTGAGCCGCTGGGCGCGGGCGATCATCAAGTTCTTTAGCGATCGGGACAGGTTCCTGCGTCTGCTTGTGGAGCGGCGGGAGATCCAGAGCGAACTGCAGGAGCTCGAGAACTAATACCGAACTCGTTCCTCAGCAGCATCAGACGCGCTGCGTGATCCTTTCCACTCCTCTTCGCTTTCGTAAAA
>DATHVL010000196.1:0-2583 GCA_035461325.1 Pyrinomonadaceae bacterium | reverse complement strand
TAAAGTATGAAGGAAGAAGGATGAAGTAGAAAAGCGTGAAGGGGGCCTTTAAGAAAACGCCTCCATGTACTTTACGCCGGCGCCGGTGTTGAAGAGGACGACTCTTTCGCCGGCTGAGACCATTTCCTGATCGATCAGTTTGCGTAAGGCAGGGAGGCATGCGGCTCCCTCAGGCGCGGCAAATATTCCCTCGGTCGATCCGATCTCGGCTACAGCCGCAATTAGTTCTGCATCACTCACGGCTATTGCCGTGCCGCCCGATTCCCTGACGGCGTCCAGTATCAGAAAATCGCCGACGGCTTTCGGGACCCGTAGTCCGGACGCCACGGTCGAGGCGTTCTCAAATTCAGCCGCGAAGCGTTCGCCGGCATGGAACGCTCGGACAATGGGAGCACAGGTCGCAACCTGCACGGATATCATCCGCGGCCGTTCGGGGCCGATCCACCCCATCTCTTCCATCTCGTCGAAAGCCTTCCACATACCGATCAGGCCGGTGCCGCCGCCTGTCGGATATATGATCACGTCAGGTAACGAAAGGAGGCCGTCGTTCCAAGCGCCCGTGCGCGATGCCCGCGGGCCAAACTGCTCGGCGAGTTCGTACCCCATCGTCTTTTTTCCCTCGACGCGATAAGGCTCCTTTAGCGTGGAGACATCGAACCATCCTTCGGCATCTTTGCGCTCGGCGACGATGGCGCCGCAGTCCGAGATCAGGCCGTCGATGAGTTCGACATTGGCCCCGGTTTGCCGGCACTCGATAATATTGGCTTTCGGGGTGTCGGCGGGCATAAAGATGAAAGCCTCCATCCCGGCTCGCGCAGCGTATGCGGCTAATGCACCCGCGGCATTTCCCGCCGAGGGGACGGCTAGTTTTTTGAACCCGAACTCCTTTGCCATCGAAACGGCCGCGGCCATACCACGGGCCTTGAAGCTTTGAGTGGGATTCTGCCCCTCGTCCTTGATATAAAGATCGACCTCGATGGGCAGCGTCCCCGCAAGCCGGTTTGCCCGAATCAGCGGCGTCCAGCCCTCGCCGAACGAGACGACATTGTTCCAATCATCGACCGGCAGCACCTCGCGGTAGCGCCACAGGCTGCTTTCGCGTTCAGCCAATGTCCGGGGCGAGAGCGTCCGCGCGGCGGCCTGAAGGTCATAACGGACGAGAAGAGGCTTTCCGCATTCGGTACAAAGCCCATGCGGCTTGCGGGCCTCAAAATGCTTGCCGCAGTTGGCACATTCAAGGTGGGTTACGTTCATTATTTTTCGAGCAGCGGCTTCAACTCGGCGTAAATGTTCTCGGTCATTACACGAGTGCCTTCAGCATTCGGGTGAATGCCATCCGCCTGGTTCAACTCCCTCTTGAGTGCGACATTGTCGAGGAGGAACGGTACGAAAGCCGTGTCGTATTCATCAGCGAGGTCGGCGAATGCGTTGCGGTAGTCGTTAGAATATTCGATCCCCATCGAGGGCGGTGCGATCATGCCGCAAAGTATCACCTTTATCCCTCGGCCTTGAGCGAGTTCAATGATCCCGGCGAGATTCTTCTTCATTTGCGGAACCGGCATGCCGCGGAGCAGGTCGTTTGCTCCGAGTTCGAGAATGAGGAACTCGGCATTCTCCTGTTCCAGGACCCATTCGGCCCGCTCGAAACCCCCGAGGCTGGTGTCGCCCGAAACACCTGCGTTGATCACTTCGTAATTATATCCGTCGGCGTTGAGCCGCTGCTGGAGCAGGTATGGGTAAGACTCGGTCTCTGCAAGGCCAAACCCGGCCGTAAGGCTGTCGCCGAGAGCAATGATCTTTGGACGGCTGGCCGCCGCTTCCGGGATAACCAAGGGCCTGTCCGGGTCGCCCGGATCGTTCGCACGTGGGTTGTCGGCCGAACACCCGGCCAGCACGATAGCAAGTAGAGCGAAACCGAGTATTAAACCGCGTCGAAATAAATATGTTGATGAAGCCATTTCTATCTTTGAAGATAGCGATCTCCCGTTTCCAGAAACGGCGACGCTATTTGATCCGTAGTATAGTTTAACTTTTCATCGGACCCGTCGGTAATGGTGCGGGTCCAAGTGCAAAATATGATCTCACTCGAGAATATCACCAAGACCGTCCGATCGGGGGTATCGGACCTGACAATACTTTCGGATGTATCGATGGACATTCCGGATGGCCAGTTCGTTGCGCTCACGGGAGCCTCGGGCAGCGGCAAATCGACCTTGCTGGGCCTGATAGCGGGGCTCGATTCGCCCAGTTCGGGCACGATAAACATCGACGGCGCCGAGATAACGACGATGAGCGAGGACGGGCTGGCTGACCTGAGGTCCGAGAAGATCGGCTTTATCTTTCAGTCCTTTCACCTCATACCGTCGCTCACCGCCTTTGAGAACGTTCTGATCCCGATGGAGATCAGGGGAACGCGGAACGCAAAGGACAGGACCGCCGAACTGCTCAATGACGTTGGGCTGACTAACAGGGGGCATCACTATCCTACCGAACTTTCGGGCGGCGAGCAGCAGCGAGTAGCGATCGCGCGGGCCTTTGCCAATGAACCGAAGATACTGCTCGCGGATGAGCCTACGGGAAATC
>DATHVL010000195.1:0-3326 GCA_035461325.1 Pyrinomonadaceae bacterium | reverse complement strand
TAATAAGGGCGGCGAGGATCGAGCCGGGCGATGCGGTTATCGAGATCGGACCGGGCCGCGGAGCCTTGACCGAGGGTCTGCTTGCGAAAGGTGCCATTGTCACTGCAATTGAGCTGGACCGCGATCTGATAGAACCACTTAACGAGCGTTTCGGACACGATCCGAATTTTCGAGTGATCGAACAAGACGCATTGGAGGCCGATTTTGGCACGTTAACATCGGCAAGATCCTTACCCGTAAAGCTTGTTGCGAATCTACCGTATTACATTTCTACCGCCATTCTTCAGAATCTGACCACTCAGCGCGAGGTGTTTTCCGCGTTGGTCTTGATGTTCCAGCGAGAAGTGGTGGAGCGGATCACCGCCGCCCCCGGCCACAGCGAGCGAGGATTTCTGACCGTATTGGTCGAAGCGGCGTTTGAAGTCGAGCGTGTCACGGACGTTCCGCCGGGAGCGTTTCGCCCGATGCCTAAGATCTGGAGTTCGGTGGTCAAGCTGACGCCCGTCGATGACCCGATCGAGCCTATCGACAAGCTCCGAACTCTCGCGGGTGCGGCCTTCGCCCAAAAGCGTAAGACTATTCTCAACAATCTTAAGCACGCATACCCTTATGCAGTCGAATTACTGAATAATGCAGGTATCGAACCTCGCCGTCGCGCCGAAACACTGGATAGGGAAGAATGGCGGCGAATGCTTGCATCGCTCATTGATTTGGAGACGCTCTAAACCTTGGCTGTGTTATACTTTAAGTTTGTATCAGAGAGAGACATAGGGGCTTGGAGTGAACAAGATCGAAATTATACCGCTGGGCGGCATCGGCGAATTCGGGATGAACTGTATGGGCATCCGCTATCGTGATGAGATGATCGTCGTCGATGCCGGTATGGGGTTTCCTGAAGAGACGCCTTTCGGAGTGGATATTTCGATTCCGAACTTTGATTTTCTTGAAGATTACCGCGATGACTTAACAGCGATCATCCTCACACACGGGCATGAGGACCACATCGGAGCGCTATCGTACATTCTTAGAAAATTCAATTTGCCGGTCTATGCCTCGCGATTTACCCATGCCCTTGCCGAAAAGCGGCTGGAAGAGTTTGGTATGCTCGATGAAGTTCTGCTGCATCGAGTTAAAGCGAATGACATTATCGACATAGGTTCGTTTCAGATCGAGTTCATCCACGCATCGCACTCGCTTGTCGATTGCTTTTCACTCGCGATCAAGACACCCCTAGGGACACTGATTCATACCGGTGACTACAAGATCGACGACACCCCGGTAATCGGCCCGCCCTACGACCTGAAGACGTTGAAAAAATACGGGGACGAAGGCGTGCTTGCTCTGCTCGGTGATTCAACGAACGCCACTGTCCCGGGGCGGACTCCATCGGAACAGGCCGTGATCCCGGCATTTCGCGAGATCTTTGAAGAGACCCCTGGGCGGCTGTTTGTCTCGACCTTTTCCTCATCCTTACACCGGCTCCAGATCATTTTTGACCTGGCTCACGAGTACGGCCGCAAGGTGTGTGTGCTTGGCCGCTCGATGCAAAAAAATGTCGAGATCGCCGAGGAGCAGGGCCTGCTGAAGATCATGGGCGACACGATGATCTCCCTCAGCGACGCCAGAGCGTACGGCGATGAGGAGGTTTGTTTTCTAGTTACCGGGTCGCAAGGTGAAATGAGGGCGGCGCTTTGGAACCTGGCGACTTCGACCTACAAAGGCCTTGAGATCGGAAAGGGAGATACCGTCGTCCTATCGGCACGGATCATTCCGGGCAACGAACGAAACATCAGTCGCTTGATCGGGCACCTTTACAAACGCGGAGCGAATATCATTGAAGAAAGGCGACGCTTAGTACACGTCTCGGGCCATGCCTCACAGGAAGACATTCGGATCATGGTCGAAACGGCACGGCCGAGGTATCTGATCCCCGTTCATGGCGAGTACAGAATGCTCTACCGGCACAAGGAGTACGTCAAGAATCACGTTGCGGGCTATGATGACAACAACATTATTCTGATCGAAAATGGCGATCAGCTTGAGATCGATGAATTCGGAGCCCGGATCGTCTCGTCTCATGAAATGCATAAGACGTTTATCGACGAAGAATCGATGGAGGAACTCAATTACGACGTGGTCCGCGAGCGCAAGCGTCTAGCTTATGGTGGTGCTTTATCACTGGTCGTAAGCATTGACCGGAAGGAGCATAAATTGGTCGGCGACCCGCACGTGACCTTTAACGGCGTTGCTGGGCTGCATCCGCTAAATGGTTTCGCGGCGGAAGCAAGACGAACTGTCACCGAGGCGATAGCCGAGATGAAACCGGCTCAGATCGCCGATAAGGCTGTTTTTCGCGAGAATCTTCGCCTCCACATGAAACGGTTCGTGCAGAAGGAGCTCGGTACCAAACCGGTGATTGTTACGACCGTCATAGAGGTTTGAGAAACCAGTGTCGTCCCCGAAGATTTCGTATCTGATCCCCAAAATCAATGAACTGGAACGGCAAAGTCGTTTTGATCACCGGAGCCTCAAGCGGCATCGGGGAGGCTCTGGCAATTGCACTTGCCTCGCGCGGTGCGAAGATCGGCCTTTTTGCCCGGCGTGAAACAGAGTTGAAGCGTATTGTCGTTTTATGCCGAGACGCTGGGGGCGATGCGATCTCGCTCCCGGGAGACGTTGCCGACGCCGCCGAGGTTGCGGACGCGGCAGCGAAACTGAGAGAAGCATTCGGCGATATTGATATGCTTATCGCAAACGCAGGGATAGGCGGAAATGACGACGCGACCCGGTCGCTAACGCCGGATGCGGTCAAGAAGGTGATCGACGTTAACCTGTTCGGAGCTGTAAACGCGGTACACTCCGTTCTCCCGAAAATGCTTGAGCGCGGGTCAGGGCATCTTGTCGCGATCTCGAGCCTCGCGGGGTTTCGCGGCCTCCCGCGTTCAGCGGCATATTGCGCAAGCAAGGCCGGGATGACCGCTTATTTTGAGAGCGTCCGGCTTGATGTTCAGCATCGCGGTGTCGACGTTACGATCATCCAGCCGGGGTTTATCAAGACGCCTCTCACCTCCGGTCGCGAGGCTCAGATGCCCTACATTATGGAGCTCGAAGATTCCATTCCCCATTTTTTGAAAGCGATCGAGAAACGCAAGAAGTTTGCCGCCTTCCCCTGGCAGCTTGCGACCTTGGTGCGGTCGGCGCGGATCTTCCCCGCTTGGCTATATGACAGCATTGCCTCGCGGGCCCGATATCGTGAATAGATTGCTTTTCTTCAAAGCGATATAATCCCCTGAACAGATCTCTCTTCATTTTCCTTACATGAACTT
>DATHVL010000194.1:0-5456 GCA_035461325.1 Pyrinomonadaceae bacterium | reverse complement strand
GAAACATCAGCCCGAGGCACGAGGCGCAGCCGACGGTCTTTAGCCGCGAGCGGCAAAATTCGCACTGCGACCTATCGCTCATTACGGCACCGCCGCAGTTGGGGCAGTTAAGTGATTCGGGTTGGATCGGTGGTCTCATTTCGATAGTCGGTCGATGGCGGTTGCCTGCATCGCTTCTCTGTCCGGGGCCTCGCCGGTCCAAAGTTTGAATTGCAGGGCCCCTTGGGCGATCAGCATTTTGAGCCCGTCAAGCGTCTCGCACCCGGCGGCGCATGCCTCGCGGATCAGGCGGGTCTCGCGGGGATTGTACGTGAGATCGTAGACGAGCTTTACGCCGTTTAGTTCGTCTGCCGTCGCGATACTCACATTTTCAAGATCTCCCCGCGTCCCTGCGGGCGTCGCATTTACAAGGATATCAGGTTTGGTGGAAGCGAGGTTGCGGTCCCGACTGTCGACGAATGCGATCTCAAACTCCTCGGCCAGAGCTTTGGCTTTGGTATCGTAACGGGCCGTTACGATCACCTCCGCCCCGGCTGTTTGGAGGGCGTGTACGCAGGCTCGTGCGGCACCGCCGGCACCGTGAATTAATACCCTGGAATTCACTAAGCTGCCGAACCGTTCCACCAGTGGCTCAAGGAAGCCGACCGCGTCGGTGTTCGTCCCGGCGAGCTTTCCGTCTTTGATGAACACCGTGTTTACCGCTCCGATCGCCCGCGCGGTTTCGTCGATCTCATCGAGGTGGTCAATGATCGCTTGCTTGTGTGGGTTCGTGACGGCAAATCCGTGGAAGTTAAGGTCGATCTCACGCGATGCGGGACGCACCATTTTGGAAATAAATTCGCCAAGGTAATCCACCTGCAGGGGCACGAAAACACGGTTCATCGCCGCTTTGCCGAACGCAGCGTTTTGAATGTACGGCGACATCGAGTAGCTCGTGTCGCCCGCGATGACGCCGTAAACTTGCGTGCCGCGGTCGAGTTCTTTTACACGATAGACGTGCAACAAATCATCGGCGGTGATCTGGCCCGGGGCCGTCCGGCCGCCTTGGTCGAGGGCGGCGTAAGTCAAAAACGCGCCATGCGCGAGCCCGAGAATTCGGGTCCACTTGCCTGCCTCGCCCATCGCGATGGGCACTGCCTGCATTCCGTAATGTTTTGCCCAATCGAGGACATACCAGAGTTCGATGGTGTCGGTTATCGAGTTGGCAGTGGTCGCGATCTTGACCGCGTCGCACTTGAAGCTGCTGTCGGGGTCGGGCTCAAATGCCTTGAGCACCGGGCCGATGTCGGGCGGCGTTTCGTAGAAATTGTGATGCGAGCCGATGATCTCGTGCCCGGCCAGAAGCTCGGGCGAAAATACCCGATTGTACGAGAGTGCGAAGACGAGGTCTTCTTCGAGATCGATGTACCGAAATCGTTTGGTAGTAAGGATGCTTTCCCAAAAGCGTATCCGCTCTTCAAAGGCCTTTGAATCAGAATCAGCGGCGGGGCGATTCGTCGCGAGCAAGTCGGCGTTTACTGAGATCTCTTCGAAACCGGCCAGTACCTTTGCAACTTCGCCGCTATCCAAAAGGTCAAAGCGAATCTCGATAACGTCGGCAAGTTGGTCGGCCCTTTCGATCTTTTCGAAAAGCTCGGACGCCTTCCGTGCCGAGAGCGAAATGCATAATTTGCCGGAGTTCACGTCGATCTCGGGGGCTCTAGGCGGCCGGATTGCTTCCGCGGGAAGGAAGGTTGATGACGAAGCTGAGCGTTGCGATCAGGCACGCGATGACACCGATGGCACATGCGACGATCACCAGCGTATTGCCGCTTTGCTTGATGGCGATGGCGGTAAGCGCCCATGCGATCGCCAATGGGTAGAGGGCGTTGGCGAGAAAGATCCGCATCACTATGCCCAGGGCCGCCGCGACCAGGATGAGTGCAACCGCCACGCCAGTGCCCGCCGTGCCGGTGAGTTCGACATCGAGGTACAAAAGCATGATCGCAAAATTGACGAGTGTCGCGGCCGTTACCCAGCCAAAATAAATGCTGAACGGGGCCTTTACGGCCCAGAATTCACCGGTACTTTCAGTCTCACGAAGCTGATAATTGATAGCGAACAGTACGAATGCCAGAGCGGCGATCAGAGCAAGGCAGACAACGATCTGTTCGCTGTGCCAAAAATAAATCCACCCGCAGTTGAGCGCGGCGGTGATTATATAGAGGGTCCGAAGATTGCGGTACTTTGCGAGGTTTGCGGGGAGTAGTTGGTAGATGCTGAAGGCTATAAGCCCTAAATAGATCAGTGACCAGATCGAGAATGCATACCCCGCGGGAGTTATCATCGTCGGATACTTGTCGGAGATCTCGGCCGGAGTCACGCCGCCGATCCGGCCCATAGCGGCTAATGCGTTGAAAACGATAGTTCCGACGGTCGCCGCAAGGACGAGGATCGCTCGAAATCGGTCAGTGCCGGTAGCATTTTCTGTCATAATGAAACCTCGCGCATCTCCAAATCCTTGCACCACATGCCGCAAAATTCACGTTTTCGTATGCGATTTGCGTAAAACGTAAAATTTTGTAAAGAGCGTAACACTTATGATATAAAGATTTCCAACCATTATATATGGGTTTGCGTCTTATCACGTGTTTGGCACCCTTCTTGCCTAATAGATATGCGGATGACGCGACTTTCCCTCTTCCCCGGGGCGTCAGTTATGGAAGAGGAGAACCAAGAGAAATGAAGATCCTAAAACAATTTACATTTACGTTGATCGCGGTCTTGGGACTTTCCCTGGCCGGCTACGCGCAAAAGGACGGTCCGAAAAAGCCGCCGCCGAAAGATCCGCCGCCGAAGATCAACCCTTCACGGCCAAAGGACCCGCCGCCAAAGGACCCGAAAAAGCCCGGCATGAGCGCACTGATCATAATCGCCCGTGAAAACGAAGACGCTTAAATTAGACACGAAAAGGCACCGTTCGAGGTGCCTTTTCTATTTGTTGGTGCCGACTAGAAGATTTGAACTTCTGACCTATCGCGTGTGAAGCGAGTGCTCTACCACTGAGCTAAGTCGGCTGAAATATTTAAATGGACGGATCGTCAGCCTTGGCCGGACGGTTCTCGTCGGTGCCGCGAATGGTTGAAAGCGATGAGTCGGTATAAAAATGCCGGGTTCCCGTGCGCGTCACGCCCTCGCTCACCTGCGGATCGGCGTTGATGGAATAGAACGCAGGGCGGCCCTCGGTCGGTTCTTCGACCGTTAGGGTAAAGAGATATCCGTTCACAACAGGGCGTTCGCCGGCGTATTTCTCATCGAGATTCACGACGCGAATCAGATCATCGAATTTGCCGAAGCGGCCTTGATTTCGCGAGGCATACTGCGCCTGCAGCGTCTGAATGTTCCTGATCGCCTGTTGGGCGCTGGTCTCGTTTCCGCTTTGGATCATGGAGCTCCAGGCGTAGGTTCCGACGCCGATCAGAAGCCCGATGATGGCGATCACGATCATTAATTCGATCAGGTTAAATCCGCGCTGATCGCTTCGAAAGTTTCGATGAATCCTCATATTTTTAATAGGGTGCCTCCGCTAGCTTACACGTAAACGTGACGAAGGTGTTTCAAAAGTTTAGATGTTTTTGCCGCGATATTGCAAACAGGACGTGTAAAGCTTTTGGGTAAAGTGTGTGGAATGTCAGCGGAAAGACGGAAGCTAATTGCAAAGAGATACGGGCCGATCTCGGCGAATTACATTTGATATACATTTTACCCGCATAATCCTGTAAACTAATGAATTGGCGACATTTGCCAACGCCGCATTTCGCCGCCCAGATCAGATGGCCTCCGACACTGTAATGAGAGATTGGATAGACAGTTCCGCGCCCGCTGCCGCGGGCGTGCCGCCCGTTGTCGGCTTTGACGCTGCTGAGAAGATCGGTGCGATCCAGGCGGCGATCGAACGCGTCATACGGGGCAAGTCGGAAACCGTAAAGTTTGGCCTCGTAACGTTTATGGCGGGGGGGCATTTGCTGATCGAGGACGTCCCGGGTATCGGCAAGACGACTTTCGCCAATGCGATGGCGCGGGCGCTTGATCTTACTATCCAGCGCATACAGTTCACTTCGGACCTTCTGCCATCTGACGTAATCGGCATCTCGATCTACGATCAGCGTTCGGGGGATTTTGAGTGGAAGCCGGGTCCGATATTTTCGAATGTCGTTGTGGCGGATGAGATAAACCGCGCAACACCGAAGACGCAATCCGCGCTTCTGGAGGCGATGGCCGAAGAGCAGGTGACGGTTGAGGGCGTTTCGCGCAAACTGCCAAACCCATTCATCGTGATCGCGACGCAGAACCCCTCGGAGCATCACGGGACGTATCCGCTGCCGGAATCGCAACTTGACCGATTTATGCTGCGGCTGCACATGGGCTACCCCAGCTTTGAGGATGAACGGGCGATACTGCACGACCGCGAACGGGCGGACCCGCTCGACCTGATCGAGCCCGTGCTAAACGTTTCGGACGTGACCGCTTTGCAGCAGTTGGTCACGCGCGTTCGTGTCGATGAGTCACTGGTCGATTATCTATTGAGGATCGTCGATGCAACACGCCGATCGGACGCATTTGAACTGGGGATCAGCCCCCGCGGAAGCCTTGCACTTTTTCGGTCGGCTCAGTCGATGGCTTTGATCGAGGGGCGTGATTACTGCATTGCAGACGATATTAAACGCCTCGTTCTGCCGTGCTTCGCGCACCGCGTGATCGTCAGTTCGCGGGCCTCAGCTTTACGGAACCGTACACGCGAGGCGGAACAGGCACTTTTGGACATACTGCAAAATGTAAGCGTCCCGGTTTGATGCGAGTTTGAACACGGTGGACCTCCGATCCCTCAGAGAGCTTTTCAGCCTTCGAGACCTAAGAAACGGAATTCTCGGCGCCGGCGTCATCTTCGGCGGTGTCGGGCTTGCCGCACTCACACTCTATCTACACAGCACTGATCAGCCGCGACTGGCCGGGATCGCGGCCGGCGTTTCGCTGCTGTTCGTCCTGCTGATAATAATTTTCGTGGTTCCCCCGCTCGCGCGTAATGCAAGCCGCGAGGCGTCGCAGATGAACCTGCCGTTCGAGTTCACGATCGGCGGCGCGATCATGCTGGGGTTGATAGTGATCGTCGGTTTTTCTGCGTGGAACACGGGCAATAATCTCCTCTTCCTCGTATTGTCGTTTTTGACGGCGGCGATGGTTGCGGGCTTTGTTGCGGGCGGCATCTCGGTCAAGAAGCTCGACGTGAAGATGCGGTTCCCCGAAACGATCTTTGCGGGCGAGGTCACGCCGATACTCGTCAGTTTGCGGAACCGCAAGCGTTGGCTGCCGAGCTTTTCGATCGTTGCGGAGGTCCGGGGGAACGAGAGGGAGGAATCTGCGGCGGCGCCCGAGCTTCGGCGGATACTGCCGCGGATGGTCGCGGATCGGCTGTCGCG
>DATHVL010000193.1:0-2948 GCA_035461325.1 Pyrinomonadaceae bacterium | reverse complement strand
TAGCGGTTGATCTTATCTGCCGTATCGCTGATAGCATCCCCGACCGAATCGACCGTTTCAGATACGCCGCGTTTGAACTTGCCCCAAGTTTCTTGGGTTTCACCGGCTGCTCGATCGGCCTCGCCCTCGGCTTCAAGCCTTTCATCGCCGGTTAATTCGCCCGCCTTGTCCTTCACCCAGCCTTTACCTTTCTCCAATTTTCCTTCCATTTCGTCTTTATTATAGATCGCCATACTGATCCTCCTTGGTGTATCGGCCTCGTACAGTCGAAGCTCTCCACCTGTATAAGAGGCAAGCGTTATACCAAAGACTTACATTCCCTTGTAATTCGGCCCGCCGCCGCCCTCGGGCGTTACCCAATTAATGATCTGATAAGGGTCGGAAATATCGCACGTTTTACAGTGTACGCAATTTGAGAAGTTGACCTTTATCTCCCGCCGCCCGCTCGTCGGATTCTCTTCCATCTCGTAAACCGCTGCAGGGCAGAACCGCTGGCACGGGTTTCCGTACTCTTCTGCACAGCGCGTCGCACAGATCTCGGTATCTAAAATGTGCAGGTGCGATGGCTGGTCCTCATCATGCGCCACGCCTGCGTGAAAGACATCGGTGATCTTGTCAAACGTGAGTTCCTTATCGAACTTTAGTTCCGAGTAACGCTTCGTTCGCAAGTGTTCGGTCGGGCCCATTCCGTTCAGCCTGCCGTCGGTGGAACCCCCATTTAGCCGCCCCCGAACTTCGTCCTGCATCGCCATTCGCTCATGCCCGGCAACATGATGCTCTTTCGGCATAAAGCCCCACGCTAAACCCTTGGTCAAGTATTGCAATCCCGAATTTATAAGCGCCGACCAACGCCCTTTTTGGAACGACGCGTGGAAATTTCGCACTGCGTGCAGCTCGTCGTAGATCCAACTGTGATCGACGCGCTCCTCGTAATGCTGAAGTGTATTCGATGTAAAATCGTTCTGCTCGATCGCGCTGACGATCGTCTCGGCGGCCAGCATCCCCGATTTTATTGCTGTGTGAATTCCCTTAATTCGCTGGCCGTTCAGGAACGATGCCGAGTCGCCCACTAGCAGCACGCCGTCGGCGTACAGCCTCGGCATGGTCCAAAAGCCGCCGGTATTGATCGTCTTTGCACCGTACTTGATCATCTTGCCGCCCTTTAGGATATCGGCGATCGCAGGATGCGCTTTGTACTTTTGAAACTCTGCGTGGGGGTCGATGTTCGGATCGACGTAATCAAGTCCCGTCACATACCCGATGCTGACGACATTATTCTTCAGGCCATAGATCCACCCGCCGCCATAGGTTTGTGTATCCGACGGGAACCCGAGCGTATGAACCACCTTTCCTTCCGGGAAATTCCCTTCCGGCAGTTCCCATAATTCTTTTACACCGAGCGAGAAGACCTGCGGCTCCTTACCCTCCATCAGCCCCAGACGGGACATCAACTGCTTGGCAAGCGATCCGCGAGAGCCTTCACCGAGCACCGTGACCTTTGCGAGAATATCGACGCCCGGCTCAAAATTGGCCTTTGGCTTCCCGTCTTTGTCGACTCCCTTATCACCCGTTCGAATGCCGATCACCCGATCAGCCTCGTCGTACAATATCTCTGAAGCCGGGAATTCAGGAAAGATGTTAATGCCCGCCTCTTCGCATTTCTCGCCGAGCCATTCACACATCTTGCTGAGCGAAAGTATGTACTTCCCTTTATTCTTAAGCGGCGGCGGGACGATCGGGGCGTTGATCATCTTGCCCGAGGTCAGGTACCATGCGGCATCTTCCGTCACAACAGTGTCGACCGGACAGCCCTGTTCCAGAAAATCGGGCATCAGCTCTCGAATCGCGATCGGGTCCATTACCGCGCCCGAAAGGATGTGTGCTCCCACGAACGATCCCTTTTCAACTATCGCGATCTCGAGATCGCCGATTTTTTCGCCGTGTTTAACTCCGCGGTCGATGAAGTCGTTATGACGTTCGATCTCACTCTTCAGATGAAGAGCCCCCGCCAGATTCGCGGGGCCGGCCCCGACAAACACTACATCCATCTCGATCTGTTCGCGTTCGATCATAGTTTTATGAATCACCGTTCAGGATTTGTGAAGTATATCAAAAAGCACGATCAGCCGATAACCCGTGGTTTTTAGAGGTCACAGGCCGGAGAGATCACCTTTTCTCGGAGGTAGCTGTTTTGAGCTAGGGTTACTTCGCTGCTGCTGCCGCTGCCGCATCTTCAAACTGCCGCTTCAGGCTTTCGGTATAAGGCGCCCGCGCAACGCCCTGTTCGGTAATGATTGCCGTCACAAACTCGTTGGGCGTAACGTCGAATGCGTAATTTGAGACCCCGATCCCGTCCGGAGCAAGCTGTATCTGCTGCATATGCGTGATCTCCCTGCGGTCGCGTTCCTCGATCGGTATCTCCTCACCTGTCGGGCAGTTCATATCGACGGTCGAGAGCGGCGCGGCGACATAGAACGGTATCCCGTGCTGCCTCGCCAGGACCGCGACCATGTAAGTCCCGATCTTGTTTGCCACGTCACCGTTCGCCGCGATGCGGTCACTGCCGACAACGACCGCCTGCACGCGTCCCTTCTTCATCATATGACCGCTCATGTTGTCGGTTATCAGCGTCACCGGGATGTCATCTTGAAGCAGCTCCCAAGCCGTCAGCCGGGCACCCTGCAGATACGGCCGTGTCTCATCGGCAATAACCGAAATAGCTTTCCCCTGATCGACCGCGCCCCGGATCACCCCCAGCGCCGTGCCCCACACGCCCCCGGTTGCCAATGCCCCTGCATTGCAGTGCGTCAACACCGTCGAATCATCCTCGAGCAGTTCGCCGCCGAATTTTGCGATCAGCCGCTGCGATTCGATGTCCTCGTCATGGATCGCCTTGGCATCATCGATCATGATCTGCTTGATCTCAGTGATCGAGCTGCCCTCCTCCT
>DATHVL010000192.1:0-2682 GCA_035461325.1 Pyrinomonadaceae bacterium | reverse complement strand
CGATGTCATCCTCGGTCTCGATAAGAAAGCTCTTTTCGCATTGCTCTTTGCAAACCGCGTGAAGCTTCACACTGTTCGATGAGTGCGTCGCGCCGATGATATAAAACGCGTCGACCATCCCCGCCAACGCCTGTGCCGCTTCCTGCCGATCACGCGTTGCGGAGCAGATCGTATTCACCACCTCGACATCGTCATCCGTCTTGGTTTTTACCGCCTCTGCCGTGTCAAAGAACGTCTTGGCCTTGATCGTCGTCTGTGAAACCACCAGTGGCCTCGACAGCCTGGGCAGAAGCCCTATCTCGCTTTCATCTTTTATGATAAATGCGTTGTCCGGTGCGTAACCCTTTACTCCGATCATCTCCGGATGCTCCGGATTCCCGACCACCACCACGTGCCGGCCATCCGCCGCCGCACGCGAGGCAAGCCTCTGGACGCGAGTAACAAAGGGGCACGTAGCATCGACGACCTTCCCGGCCTTTTCCGATAGCTCTTGCTGCACTTGCGGCGTAACGCCATGGGCACGTATGACTGCGGTCTCGCCGCGTCCGATCTGTATGGGCTCACTGACGGTGGACACACCTGATCCCGCCAAACGATTCATTTCCTGTTGATTATGGATAAGCGGCCCGAGCGTGCGGACCGTCTCGCCTTGGCTCACGGCGTCTTCAACCATCTCGACAGCCCGCTCGACGCCAAAACAAAAACCGTACTCGTCTGCAAGTAAAACCTTCATAAATATGTGTTCGCACCAACCGGCCGAACGGTTTTAGTTTAACAAATCCGTGTGCTCCCAGCGAACTTATCGTCTCATGCCGTCTCACCCGTCTCGCGCCGTCTCATGTGTCCGGGCGTCTCATGCGCGCCTGAGACGAGACGGGAATTCGCCCCTGATATGTGCGATAATCGGCTAAATGAACGGTAGGCCGCCGGAAATTCCACCACACAAATTGATCGCCTCATTACGGGGATACAACCTCCTGCCCGCGATCGTCTTTTTGCCGACCCGCCGCAAGTGCGACGAGGCTGCATCAGAGGTCGCAGCCGACAAACGTCAAAAGACAGATGCCGAAAAGGCCGCCCGCCGTCAGCAGATGTTCGCCGACTACGCCCAAAAGAGCCCCGAAGTGCGATCCCACAAACACGCAAAGATCCTGGTCAACGCCGGCGTCGCCTCGCATCACGCCGGCCACATCCCTTCTTGGAAGCTGCTGATAGAGCAAATGATGTCCGCCGGGCTGCTCAACGCGATCTTTGCTACCTCCACTGTCGCCGCGGGCGTCGACTTTCCGGCCCGGACCGTGGTGATCACAAATGCCGATACACGGGGAAATGAAGGCTGGCGTGCCCTTTCTGCCAACGAACTACATCAAATGACCGGCCGCGCCGGCCGCCGTGGCAAGGACCTTGTAGGGTTCTGTGTCCTCGCGCCGGGACAGTTCCAGGACCCCAAAAAGATCGCAGAACTGCTCCGGTCTCAGCCCGACCCGCTCGAGAGCAAATTCCGCTCTACATACACGTCGCTGCTCAATCTGCTGGATGCATTCGGCAGCTTTGAACAGGTTCGCGAGATCGCCGAAAAGAGCTTTGCGTTCCAGGCGACCGCCCGCCAGATCGAGGGACTTCGCCGAAAACGCGACCGCGCGACCGACGCTCTCGAACAAAGTTTGGACGGCATCCCCGGCCTTACCACAGATGATTTGCGAGGGTTCGAACGCCTCGCCTCGGCAAGACGGCGACTCGAAGAACGCCTTCCCGCGACCCGTGCGGACCTGCGGCACCGCTGGCTCGACGAGAACGTTACGCCCGGCCGCATCGTCACACAGGGCCGGAGCGGTAAACGGCTATTCCTTGTCATCAGCGTCCGTGGGGATTCCGTCAGCTCCATGCGCGACGATGGCCAGGGACGCACTTTTCCGCTTTCCCGGGTCAGCCGCGTCCACGAACGCACCTACAAACTCAGCGATCGCGACCTCGACAGCGCATTTCTTGAAACGCTCGGCGGCGAGAATCCGGTCGTCAAAGAGCCGAAGATCTCGCACCGCCAAAGCTCCGACGACGCATCTGAATTGATCGACCGTCTTCTCACCTCGTTCGTCCCGAGGGGCGTAACCGGCCCCGAACGCGACAAGGTCAACGAGCTGCTTTGGTCCGCGGCAAAGCCGTCGTTCGAGGCCGAGCGGCTCGGCCGCGACATCGATCATCTGCGTAGGGATATCTGGGAACCGTTCGAACAACGCGCCCGGGTTCTCGACCGTTTGGGCTATGTTGATTTTGCCGGCCAGTCAGTGACCCCGGAAGGGAAGTGGCTGGCGGATCTCCGCGTCGACCGGCCGCTGCTCGTCGGCGAAGCACTGCGGCAGGCAGTCTTCGATGCCTTGGAGCCCGCCGTACTTGCCGGGTTGATGGCGGCTCTAGCCGCCGATCCCGACCGCAATTACGGCGACCTTTATCTTTCGGATGAGCTGCTGACCCGGATCGCCGATCTGGAGGAAGTCATCTACGAAGTTTCGCGGATCGAGTGGCAATACGGCGTCGCACCCGCAGAGGAGATCAATTTCTCCGCTGCTGCCGCGGCTGAGTTTTGGACCAACGGCAGTTCCTGGAACGGACTTGTCGGAAAGACCGGCGCCGAAGAGGGCGACCTCGTCCGGCTTCTCTCCCGAACCGGCGAAGCTCTAATGC
>DATHVL010000191.1:0-3184 GCA_035461325.1 Pyrinomonadaceae bacterium | reverse complement strand
ATCTCAAGGGGGTCGCCCACTCCCGCATCACGCTCCGCATCGTTTGCTATCACCATCGCACGCAGGGCCCGGTCGCGATCTGCCGACACGAGCTTGCGGACGTTCATTTTGTTTTCGGTAAGCGTGCCGGTTTTATCTGTGAGGATCACGGTGACCGAGCCAAGGGTTTCCACCGAACTTAGTCGGCGGATCACGGCTTTCCGCTTTGCCATGCGTTCGACGCCAAGAGAAAGCGTCAGGGTGAGCACGGCCGGGAGGCCCTCCGGTATCGCGGCCACCGCCAGGGCAACGGCAAATATCAGAACGTGTCCCAGTCGGTCAACGCCCTCGATCCAAAGGCCCGCGGCCACTATGGCGATGGCAAGGGCGAAGATCACCTTCGCGATCTGCCGTGCAAAGATGTCGAGCCGTGCCTCGAGGGGCGTCTTTCCCGTCTCGATACTGCCGATCATCAGGGCCAGCTTGCCCATGGTACTTTTCGGGCCCGTACGCGTAAGCTCAAGCTCTGCCTTGCCGCGCATCAAAAGTGTTCCGCTGAAAAGCTCGTCGCCGGAATTCTTCTCGACCGGGAGCGACTCGCCGGTGAGAATGGATTCATCAATGAGAATGCCCGCCGCGTGGACCACCCCATCCGCGGGGATGCGGTCGCCCGCCTCCAGATGCACCGCGTCGCCCGGAACGAGCTCGGCGGCCGGGACATGGGCCAAGTGGCCGTCGCGGCGTACCCATGCGAGTGGAGCCGACATCTCTTTGAGCCGTGCGAGGGCCGCCTCAGACTTGCCCTCCTGATACATGCCGAGAGCGGTGTTAAGGATCAGGATGGCTGAGATCGCTACCGATTCGTACGGGATGCCCGCCGCTCCTTCGAACCACCAGATAAGCAGATCGACCAAAACGGCGAAGAGCAGTATGTAGATTAGCGGACTTTCAAATTGCCGGATGAATCGGCGAAGCAGAGTGCCCCGGCGAGCCTCAGGAAGGGAATTTGGGCCGTATTCGGCGAGCCGCTTGCGAGCCTCGGCCGACGACAGTCCGGTTATAGGGGAAGTTTGGGGCATCTTCCGGACATTTTACGCGTTCCCGGTGTCGCGTATGACCTCGACGGTACACCGGGCCCTGGCCGCTACTGCGGCGGAAACGCTGCCAAGAAACATACGGCTCACGCGCCCGACGCCGCGGGCTCCGATAAAGATACAGTCCGCATTCCACTCGTCAGCCTGATCGAGAATCAGCGATTTAGCTGCAGCCCAACGGCATATCTGGTCAGCCCTTAGCCCCGCCTCCTCGAAACGGCGGAGCGGCCCGCTCAAAACGCGCTCGACCCACGCTTCAGCTTCAGGCGAATCCTTATGTCCTTCGCGAACTGCGTCCAGAACTGAAGTTTCGGGCCGGCGTGCGGGTGCGTCGTCTGCGGTCACAAGGCGAAATTGAGTATCGGCAGGCCACGTTCGGCCGACCACATTATCGACCACGACATCCGAGCATTCCGAACCGTCGAGCGCAACGATCACACGCTGCGGGCCCGCACGACGTCCTTCGTTCTTTCGCACGATGCGCACCGAGGCCTGCGCCTCATGCAATACCTTCATCGAAACGCTGCCGAGAACGGCCCGGCCGATAAATCCTCGTCCGTGCGAGCCCATCGCTATCAAGTCGGGCTTCCATTCGTCGGCAAACCGGATCATCTCCACACCGGGTTTGCCCGTCAGGGCCGCCGTTTCGACGTTCCAAGCGGGAAACGCGTCTGAAAGACGGTCTGCTGCCGCAGAAGCCATTGCGCCCGTCCGTTGGACCAGGTCCTCCAAATGCTCCCGTATCAACTCCGTCCTGTCGGCGCGCGACCGCCCGGTGACGGGCGAGACGCGGTCCAGTAGGTCCGGAAGTTCCCATGCATCCGTAACCGTAATTACGGTGACGTGAACTCCCGAATCAGGTAGCCCCGCCGTTCCCAGATCGTCCAAAACCGCATCCGCGAACGATGAGCCGTCGTAACCAATAAGCAGCTTGAAGGAATTACTCATATGCAAAAGTTCCTGATCCAAAGGACCATTTTAAAGAAAGGCCCTGCCCGATTTTGTGCAGGTCAGATTAAGGGCTCGATCAACGATAGAGTCTTATTTTAGCAGTATTTATGAAGTTATTGAAGTTTGGGAGATCACTGACGAAGCCGAAAAACTCCGCCTTTCGGGCCGGCTGCCCAAACCGACCTATTCCCCGCTGCCGCGACGGCATTTAGACTTTCCGCACCGAGCTTTTCCCATGTCTTGCCGCTGTCGCGTGAAATATCGGAACCGTTCGTCCCTACGGCGATCACGGTCTGCTTGTCGATGTACGCCACGCCGGAGCGGTAGCCGGTTAAACCGGTCGAGGCCGTCCACCGTTTGCCACCGTCTGTCGTCAATGCGATGTTGCTGACCGCTTCGTCGGGCTTCTCATAGTTACCGCCGACGATGACGCCGCGTTTCTTGTCGCGCATTGCAATAGAAAAGATCCCGCTGCCCGGAGTGCCTTTCACGACCGGTGTTTCGGCCACGCTCCAAGTCCACCCGCGGTCATCGGAGCGAAAAACCCGGGCATCGCTGCCGCCCGTCACAAGAAAAGCCGTGCTTTTGCCCACGGCGATCAGACACGTGCCGCTGGCGGCAAAGGCCGCTTCCCCGGGCTTGGCATTGTCCATCTTTTCAGTGTCGATAATCTTCCAATCCATGCCATTCCGTGTCTCCAGCAGACGATAAAAACCATCCACGGGGTCTGACATCGCGATGCAATTCGTTCTGTCCCAACATGCAAGCGCATCATAGAACGCAGACTCCTCGCTATTGGTAAACTGCAATGACCAACTCTTTCCGCCGTCAACTGTCTTATAGATCCGCGATGCATCGCCGTTGCCGATGCTCAGAACATAAGCCGTCGTCGCGTCAAACGCTTCGATGTCGCGGAAATCGAGTTTCTCGGCACCCGGCACGGCGATGACATTCCAAGTACGCCCGCCGTCGATCGTCCTGACGACCGTTCCGCCGGTGCCGCTCGCCCAAACGATCTTGCTGCTGACAACCGAAAGCCCGCGGAACGAGGCCTCGGTCGCGACCGGTTGCTTTACCCACTGGCCAGAACCGGCAATCGTGAGCAGGCAAATGCTTAATAGCGGTTTCGCAAGAAATGACATTGTTTGATCCTTATTCGA
>DATHVL010000190.1:0-4330 GCA_035461325.1 Pyrinomonadaceae bacterium | reverse complement strand
AGGAAATAGCTGTAGATGATGTAGGCGAGGCCGCCCGCAACGACAGCCATGAGAAGGAAGGTCACAACCGGGCCATACTTGATCGATTCGACCAAGATGGTATCCCCGGCTGAGCGTGACTGGATGTTTCGCTGGTTTCTCATACTTCCAAATACTGCTAACTAGCCGGTGTCGCCGCAGCTACGGGTGCGGCCGGCTGGCCCGGAGCCGGCTTGGCCGCGGGGTCAGGCGGAACGAGATCCGCAACCGGCAGATAATTGCCGCGCATGCTCCATGAGACGATGCCGGGGGCTATGCCCGACGCTTGCAGGGTCGAACCGGTAAGTGCCGCGGGTCCGGTGCGGCCGGCAGCGGTTACGGGTGAGCCCTCTTGAACTTCATACGCAAGATTGCTGAAGAGCCGCGAACCGCTTTCGGCACCGCCCGCAAATTCAAGCGATTTCAGAAATGCCGCGATCGCGTCCTTGTTTCGCGCGAGTCCCTTGATCTCAAGATCGCCGCGGGGGCTGAGCTTAAGTTCCGAGACATAGAATGACGGATCGACAGTGATCGGATAATTCGAATCGAGTTGATAAAGAAGGCCGATGCCGACGGGCTGCTGCCGCCGAAGAGCACTGACCTGCTGTACGAATTCCTGATACCACGCAAGGTTTGCCTCGTAGGACTTGCGTCGGTCGAGCGCGGGCTTTAGCTCCGCGGTCTTTGCGTCGGCCTGATATTCTCGATAGGAGAGCGAGAAGCCCTCGCGAATAAGATCGGCCGTGTAGGCGAAAAGGATCGCAAACGCAATTACAGGAGCAGCGAGAAGCGTGAAAACGGCACGGTCGCGACGCCTTTGTGCTTCGAGATCGACGAGTCGCCGGCGCTCCACCTCTTCGGTGTCGGCCAGGACCAACAGGTCGCGAGCCAAATTGACGGTCGGGACGATCTGGGCACCGGCAGCCTCTAATCCGCCAAAGCCGTAGGTACCGAAAAGCAGGCCTCCGGCGAGCGCTTCGTCAACGGGAACGGCGATCGACACGGTGTCGAGGCCGCTCTTCTCGGAATATTCAGCCGCGATGGGGGCGATGTTATCTGACAGGCCGGCATCACACGCCCAGACTACCTCGGCATAGCTGTCGAGCTGAAGCTGTTCGAGGCGTTCGGTCGAAAGCTGGAGAAACAACTGGTCGAAGGCTTGGCGGATGTAGGCATCGAACCGCTCTTGTGCAGCAGCTTCGCCGCCTTTCGTGCCCTGAGCGCCAAGATCTTTAGGTGCGAGAAATGAGTACTCGTCAAAAAGGCCGGTGCGGGGGCTCCACAAGCCGATGCTGAAACCGGCGCGGCGAATAAGTAGAAATGCCGTGACTTCGCCCTCTTTGCCCGGGCGACGTGCCGCCTCTCCTTCTTTGGTGGCAGAGAGGAAATACCGCGCGGCACAGCGGACAGGTGTTTCGATTACAAGATTAATGTGCGAACTGGCCGCGGCCCCGACAAACGGCCGCATCTGTTCGCGGAGACGTTCGACATGCTGCCGCGGTACCTCTGTCATCGCAACCTGGCCGTTCGGCAGGCGGCTTATTGCGGAGGCGGTATCTTCAAGAGCGGTCTCGAAGATCGGGTGGTTGTCGGTGCCAAGCAGCATTTGCTGCTCGGCGAGGACGAGCCATTCAGCGAGGCGTTCGTCATCGAGCGCCAGGCGTTCGCCGTCGAGGGCTAGGATGCGCGTGCGTTCCGAAAAATCAGGAACGACGGTCGAGAACAGGGTCTCTTGCGACATCGCCGGCAGGCCGAGTTGATTGCGGCGGCGCATCTCGAGTGCGGCCCCGAGATTGAAGTCGGAAGGGAACCTTACGACATCAAGGCTGGCGGTGCCGCCCGAGCCGCGATGCGGAGACCCAGCGACGACGCCGTCAACGCCGCCCCAAACGACGGCGAGCTGATCGACAGAGGTCGCGAGGTCGGCGTAATAACGATTACCGTCGGCCCGGAACCCGGGGGAACGCTGTTGGCTTGTACCGAAGCTTTTCATATCGGTTCAATTGGATCAGATCGCCTCGCGAAAGCGCTGAAGCGTATCGTTCGTTGCTTGCGGGACCGTAGGCCCGCGGCCCGAATGGCCGATAAGGTCCTTTAATTCTTCCGGATTTCCGGTGGTCATCATTGCTGTCTCGAGCGTTATCAGCCGGCGGCGATAGAGCGATGCAAGCGACTGATTGAGTGTCTGCATCCCGAACTTTTCGGAGCCTGTCTGCATCATCGAATAGATCTGATGGATCTTGTCCTCGCGGATCAGATTGCGGACCGCGGAATTGGGTATCAGGATCTCGAGGGACATTACGCGGCCGTTGCCGGCGGCGTTGGGCAGAAGTGCCTGACACATGATCCCCTCAAGCACGTTCGAAAGCTGCGTTCGTATATTCGCCTGCTGGCTCGCGGGGAAAACGTCGATGATGCGAGTGATGGTCGAAGCCGCGGTGTTGGTATGCACCGTGGCAAACGTCAAGTGGCCGGTCTCAGCGACGCGGAGCGCCATCTCGATGGTCTCAAGGTCCCGCATTTCGCCAACGAGAACGACGTCGGGATCCTGGCGAAGGCCGGTGCGAAGCGCATCGGCAAACGTGTGAGCATCGGTCCCTAGCTCACGTTGACTGACTACACAGCTTTTGTGCGTGTGCAGGTACTCGATGGGGTCTTCGATCGTCAGGATGTGCTGCCGCCGCGTGCGATTGATGCGGTCGATCATCGTCGCGAGGGTCGTCGATTTGCCGGAGCCGGTCGGTCCCGTTACCAGCACAAGTCCACGGGGCTTCCGGCAGAGATCGGTTACGACGGGCGGAAGGCCGAGCTCTTCGAATGACCGGATCTCGTAGGGAATGACGCGATAAACGCCGGCGATCGTGTCTTTTTGAGTAAAGATGTTGACGCGGAAACGCGAGAGCCCCTCGAGGCCGATGGAAAAATCGAGCTCGAGCTGGTCTTCGAATCGCTTTGCTTGTGCGTCGTTTAAATAGGCGTAGGCCAGAGTGCGAGTGTCCTCAGCGGTGAGGACATCGAAACCTTCCAACGGCTGCAAGAGGCCGTGGATGCGGACCTGGGGCGGACTATCGACCCTAAGGTGAAGGTCGGAGCCACCCATCTCAACAGTAGTGTTGAGGAGGCCGGCGAGAAAAGCTTGGGGGTCGCCGTTAATACTCATGGGGCTAATTTAATTGTAAAAGTCTAAACGAAACCTCTTAGGTCTCCATGACCAAATGGTCAAAACGTTACAGCCAGCAACATTAGTACCCTTTGTTCGAATTCGCCGAGTTATCTCTTTGGGACCGGCGCGTGGGTTCTCAAAAGCGCCAATGCCCGATAAATTCCGATTTCTTGTAAGAGTGAACGGCGGTTAAGTCCTGCTAGTGTGCTTCATAGGTTTTTGTTATGTCAATATATTTTTTTGTTTTGAGGTAGTGTTGCCTCGGCTGAACACAATATATTGTGGAATTCGCGAATAAAAGGCAAATCTCGCCGAGGATTCTGAGCGACGGAATTAAGGCGGACGAGTAGAATAGTGCCCTGAACACCTAAAAAAGTTTTTCGTGGAAGCGAAAAATCGGCTACACTCAGGGCTATCGCTGACCCGGCGAAAATTATTACAAACCGTAGGAGTGCCGATGCGAATTGGAAAACGCGTCGGTTTAAGCCTTTGCGAAGTTATGGGCGAGAGCGAAAACAGGGCTCAGCAGGCCGATAAGGAACTGTACGAACGTGTGCAGAGGCTGATCATTGGGCGGCTTGGACTAATCTTTTTGCTTTTGCTGGCGTATTGGTGGCGAACGGCCGGTTATTTTGCCCTGATGGAGGCGCCTGAGGGGCGGCCGCTTACGAGAGAAGATGAGCTGCTGCTTTTCTTTTCCGTAACGCTGGGACTTTCGGCGGTGTATTACGCTGCTCTCCGCTTTGCGGGCCATCATCTGTGGCAAGCGCGTCTGCAGTTCATCATCGATCTGGCATTAATCACCTGGTTGGTCTGGAGAACGGGTGACCTGATCTCGCCGTACATCACGCTTTATATCGTGCTGATAAGCGTGGCGGGTTTCTTTTTAGGGAAGACGGAGACGCTGGTGCTCTCGATCGGCTGTTCGATCGGTTTTACGGCACTCGCGGTGATGACGTCGCAGGGACTGATCTTTTCGCAATCGGGCGAGCAGCCGGCGATGCGAGTTGCACAGATCATCGGCGTGAACAACATCGCCATCCTTCTCGTAGGGCTATTGGCAGCGAGACTTTCAGAGCGGCGGCGGATGCAGGAGCAGCTAAAGCACACGGAAGAGAGCTTTGCGGACCTGCACATGCTGCACGAGCG
>DATHVL010000189.1:0-3791 GCA_035461325.1 Pyrinomonadaceae bacterium | reverse complement strand
GAGCTGCTGGAAAAACCCCGATGGGCGAACGCAGATTCGACTTCGGTCGCCGAAGCCGGATTTATGAACACCTACGGCGCCGTTAACTGGGCTGAGGACCTAGGCACTTTTGTTTCCAATGTGTACATCGGGCCCGAGATGGCGACAGGGATCAGGCAAGCCGAAAGATCGGAAGATCTGCGTCAAGATATGGCGTGCCGGGCAATGCAATCGCAGCAGGAAAGGAACGTTCCGGCGGAACTTGCCGCTGTTTACACGAAGTTGATGTTCCTTGCTGACATCGGGCTTATCGATAAGGAAGGTGTTGAAAATTGCCTGGGCTCGCGTTTTGGACTGATCGACATAAGCGGGCCGGGCTTTCACTTTTTCGAAAACGGGAATTTTCGCCGCAGCTTTGAGAATAAGGTCGAAGCAGGGATGGGCTCGAGCGGTATATGGAAGGTTTTTGAAATGCGCTCCGAGGGGCAGGCAATGTTCGGAGATAAGTCGTATCCCGCCAGCATCAAGCTGAGTCTCGGTGTCGGCACCGGCTCGCTGGAAACGACTTCGTGGCCGCGAGGGATCTACAAGCTCGGACTTATCGGACCGAATACGCTTGCTTTGCGGCTTGACGGCGCCCGAGCAGGAAATTTTGACGCCAAAGAAGGATATGTCTTGGTCGCATCGTCCTCGGGCAATCTCATCGAGGGTTCGATATTCCTAACACAGGCGTGGCGTCCGGAAGCCCCGATACCCGTGCCGCAGGTCTTCGACCCGCCGCTTCACATCAGGTTTCAGCTAAAGAAATAGGAAAAAGACGGACGGATCTTTCGATCTGTCCGCCTTCCGCGGTTTCCCCCAAGAAACAGCTTGGGTGTCAGGGGCTGTGAGGCCCCTAACCTTGTCGCGGTCCGCACCGCTGTCTTTAGAAAGCTACGAAATCGAGATCGACTATATCGCCGTCAAAGCTGATCGTCCGCTGCGGATTGGCGAACTGATAACGCTTGTGCGAGACGGTGACCATATAAAGGTCGTTCGTTTCAATGCCCTCGAAAGTGTAATAACCGAACGGGTTGGTGATCGCGTTACGGATCTCGCCGGTCGAAAGATTGAGTACCTCGATGCGGGCACTCGAAATGCCTGTACCGTCCATCCTAATGGCACGTCCGGAGATGGTGCCGTTGGCGGCGGTCGGTGCAGTGAAGGGCTCGAAGCAAAAGATCAAGTGACTGATCGCGTTCTGGCTGTTCGGCGTTGTGAACGGGCCAATGTCCCCCGCCGAGAGGCTTGGATAGAGATATACATTAGCACCCTCGTTTCCGCCCTTAACGATGACAGCCGACACGAGGCGATCAAGCGGCGGAAAAGTAAGGGGGGTAAGGTTCCATTGGTTCATGGTCGATCCGACCGACGAAATGTTTAGCGAAAGACTGGGGTTGGCCGGCATTCCACCTTCCAATGATACGCCGTTTCCAACGGCGATCGGGAAGCTGCCATTCGGAGAAGGGAAGTCGAACTTGATGCCCCAGTCGTCACTAATATGTGCATAAGCGTTAATTGGATCGCCTGGCTGATGCAGTGCGTCCAGTGTCGCACAACTGGGGTTAGCGCTGGGTGAATCAGGTCCCGGGAACGGGATAGCGGTCGGGGCAAATGTTTCGACCTGCTTATCGGTGGAGATCTTTAGATCTCCCGACCGGACCTGGGCGGTGCTAACAAGGGCCATGCTCATCACTACGGCCATGGCCGCAAGCGATGAAAATAATTTGTTGTTGAAGATTCCTTGGGGGTTCATTTTTCTTTTACTCCTTTGATCATCTCTCGTATTTTTCCGGCGGGGTGTTGCCGGGCAAGCCAATACACAAGCCGACGAATTTCGGCATTCGTTAAGACGCAAACCAATGTGAGAAAAGGACCTCCTGTCCAAGACTCTGTTAAGTGCTTTACATAGGGTCGCTAAAATATAGCACCAATAGAACGCGTTTCCAAAATTCTTTTGCATATTTTTTTAATCAAGTTTTGGCTGTGTAATGTGCATCTTTCTTACCGTGATATCATCAGGCGGAGGGTGAGGGAGCCGGGGGGTCAATGAAGGAAGGCGTCGAGAAGGATCGATTCAATGCGGGGCGGCTGAGGGTCGCCCTTTTGGTAGTTGGGGCGGCATTGGCGATCTATTTGTTCTATTTGGTGGCGCTGCCGTTTCTCACTCCACTTGCCTGGGCCGCGGCACTTGCGGTGCTTGTCTTTCCTTTATATCGGCGGATCAACGGCTTCATAAAGATGCCGAACGTCTCGTCGGGCCTCGCTACTTTATTCGTAGCGCTTGCGATCGTTGCACCTGTCATCTTTGCGGCGCGCTATGCCGCGCAAGAGATGTGGGAGAATGCCCGCTATATCGCCGAACAGCTGCAGACCAGCGGGTGGCGACAGCAGGTCGAGCAAAACGATTATGCAGGTCGAGCCTTGGATTTTTTCGAGAGGGAAGCGGGGTTGACGGGAATGGTCGAGCAGATCGTGAACAACGTTCCAGCCTATCTCACGGGATTCCTTTCGGGTTCCATCTGGGTATTCTTTCATTTCCTGATAACGTTCTTTGCTCTCTTCTTTTTCTTTAGGGATCACGAATACTTCATTAAGGGGATCCGGCGACTTTTGCCGCTGACAAAAGCGGAGACCGATCGGGTGTTTAAGGCCGTCAACAACACTTTGTTCGCAACTGTCTTTGGCGAGGTCCTGATCGCCGCTCTTACAGGCGTTCTGGGCGGACTCTTGTTTTGGGCAGCCGGATTGCCTGCTCCGGTTCTGTGGGGATTCGTCATGGGCCTTTTCGGGTTTTTGCCGGCTATCGGTGCATGGATGGTGTGGCTGCCCGCGGCCGTTTATCTTATCCTGCAGGGCCGGGTCGTGGCCGGAATA
This sequence comes from Pyrinomonadaceae bacterium, assembly GCA_035461325.1. GTDB lineage: Bacteria > Acidobacteriota > Blastocatellia > Pyrinomonadales > Pyrinomonadaceae > OLB17. Next base: position 896 of record DATHVL010000189.1, on the reverse strand, counting down.
TCGGTCATTGTCGGCGGATCGCTTATTATGCTTTTGACGACGCTTCTTTACCCGAAACTCGTAGGCGACCGGCTCGAGCTGCACACACTGCTGGTCTTTATCGCGATAATCGGCGGTATCATAGCGTTCGGCACCGTGGGGATCATCCTCGGCCCTCTCGCCCTGGTGATGGCGATCACGCTGATCGATATTCTGAAAAAGCGAGCAAGCGAGGCGGAATCGGCTGAAGGGGCCGGCGATGAATCAGCTGCATAGGCGGGTACGAAAAAGGGCCTGCCGGGGGCAGACCTTTTTGAAGAAGTGGTGATCCGACCAGGACTCGAACCTGGGACCCAATGGTTAAAAGCCATTTGCTCTACCGACTGAGCTATCGGACCACAAACGATAATTTTACATACGAAGGCGGAATCGGGCAAGACCCGATCTCGGAAAATCTTTCTAATTAAACCAAGCTTCCATCACCGAATCACTCAAAATTATGGTCTGGTCGCGTTCCGGGCCGGTCGAGATGAGCCCAATTTCAACGCCGATCTTATCGGAAAGAAAGTTGACGTAATTGCGGGCTGCTTCGGGCAGCTTTTCGAATTCGGTGACGCCGACCGTATCCGACTTCCAGCCCGGAAGAGTTTCGTAAACCGGCTTGATCTGGCGAAGATCGTTGCTGACGGCAGGGAAGGTGTCGATCCGCTTGCCGTCGATCTCGTAGCCGATGGCGACCTTTATCTCGTCGAGTTCGTCGAGCACGTCGAGTTTGGTGAGCGCGATCGAGTCAAAGCCGTTGAGTTCGGCGGCGTAACGGGTCGAGACGGCGTCGAACCAGCCGCAGCGTCGCGGCCGCTTGGTAACTGAGCCGTATTCGTTGCCGCGTTCGCGGATGAGGTGTGCGATATGCTCCT
>DATHVL010000188.1:0-3578 GCA_035461325.1 Pyrinomonadaceae bacterium | reverse complement strand
CGGCCCGGCCGTCCCCGGTGTAGTCGGCGGGGACGAGAATATCGGTGCCCGTTGATCCGAACTCGACACGCAGTTCGCGGCCGCTCTTGCTTTCAAGTATCAACCAGGCGTTCTCAGCTCGGCGAAATACTGCGAAGTCCGCCTGTCCGTCGCCGTCATAATCCGCCTGCACGGGCACGTCACCATGTCCGCCCCAGCGGGACGCGGTGACGGGGGTGTAGCCCGTGCCTGACATAAGGGCGATCCACTCGCCCGATGCGGGGTGCCAAACTGCGATATCGGCTTTGCCGTCGCCGTCGTAGTCAGCCGGAACGGGGACCACCTGCGAATCGGCGGTACGAGTGATCTTTGAAAGGTCGTAGGTCACCATTTGGCCGGTCCGACTGCTGCTGACGGTCCATATGCGGCTAACGGCGTTCCATACGGCGGCGTCGATGATGCCGTCTCCATCATAGTCGGCGGCGACAGGGGTGTTGTTTTCGCCGTCGAATCTGATCGCGGTAAAGGAGCAAGCGTCCGAGTGCGAGTACCAAACACTTGAATCGGGGCGAAACATTGCCAGCTTGATCTCAGTTTGGCCGGAGCATGCTGCGGTAGCGGTGCCGGGATTTGCGGCCAACAGCACTGCCGAGATCGTGATCGAAAGAATGATTTTTGAGAGTTTGAGTTCCATTGGAGTAACGCTTTGCTTTTGTGACGTCCTTTGCTCGTCGTATTTGCCCTGTAATTAACCTTTCTGCCATACGAAACTGACAATGAGGGCTATGTTCCTGTAAAATTCACTTTCTTATGACGGCCAAACTTTTGCAGGGTAAACCGATCGCTGAGGAAATAAAGTCTGAAGTTGCCGCGAAGGTCGCGGACCTCGACTATCGACCCGGCCTGGCTGTTGTCCGGGTCGGTGAGGACCCTGCGTCGGCTGTTTATGTCGGCAGCAAGGTGAAGACGACCGAAGAACTGGGAATGCATTCCGAGCACATTCATTTGCCTGCTGACTCCTCGCACGAAACTGTGCTGAATACTGTCCTTGAACTGAACCGACGCGACGATGTAGACGGCATATTGGTGCAACTCCCGCTGCCAAAACAGGTGAACGAAGCTGCGGTTCTGGAAGCGATCGACCCCGCAAAAGATGTTGACGGGTTCCATCCGATGAATGTGGGCAGGCTATCGCAGGGACGAGGCGGGCTTGCTCCGTGCACGCCGGCGGGCGTTATCGAGATACTGAAGCGTTCGGGCATCGAGATCGCCGGCTCAAATGCGGTGGTGGTCGGGCGAAGCAATATCGTCGGAAAGCCGATGGCGGCGCTTCTGCTTCAGGAAAATGCGACCGTAACGATCTGCCATTCACGGACCCGTGACCTACCGGATGTTACCCGTAGAGCGGACATCATTGTCGCCGCCATCGGGCGGGCGGGATTTATCAGAGGCGAGCATATCGGTGAAGGAGCGGCCGTTATCGATGTCGGTATCAATAGTATGAGCGACAAGGAACAGGTCGCTGTCCTTTTCGCACCCGAGGAACACGAAAAACGGCTGGCCGCGATCGAAAAGCGCGGCTTTACCCTGGTAGGTGACGTTAATCCGCGAGAGGCCATGGAACGTGCCGGATATTTCACACCGGTACCGGGCGGCGTCGGGCTGCTGACCGTAGCAATGCTGATGAAGAATACTTTGGACGCGGCGGTGATTCGCCGCACGGCGGCACAATAACTATATGAACTTTGAAGACTATCAAGCGGCGGCAAGCAAGACCGCACTTTACCCCCGGCGGCTTTCGAACCTTGAGTACCCGACGCTCGGCCTGGCCGGGGAAGCGGGAGAGGTGGCGAACATCGTTAAAAAGATCCAGCGCGATCACGGCGGTGTTCTCAACGATGAGACGCGGGCGAAGCTTAAGGACGAATTGGGCGATGTGCTTTGGTACATCTCTGCCTGCGCGGACGAACTCGGCCTGTCGATAGGTGAGATCGCCGCCTATAACGTCGACAAGCTCGCCAAGCGTCACGGGAGCTAGTCCCAATGCTGAAGGTCGGGTTAACCGGGTCGATCGCGGTCGGCAAAACGTTCGTCTGCGGCGTGCTGGCCGAACTTGGCTGCACCGTTCTTGACGCCGACAAGACAGCTCGTGAGGTCGTCGAGCGCGGGACCGAAGGACTAGAGCGGATCGTCCGTGAGTTCGGCCACGAGGTTCTCGATGCGGACGGAGCTCTCGATCGGAAAAGGCTCGGGGCGATAGTTTTCGGCGACCCTGCAAAACGTGCACTGCTCAATTCGATCGTTCATCCCCTTGTCATAGAACGCCAGGATCGGTGGCTCTCTGAACAAGAAGGTCGCGACCCCGAAGGCATTGCGGTGATCGATGCCGCCCTGATGATCGAGTCTAGCGGGTACAAACGCTTTGACCAGCTAATTGTTGTATGGTGTGAGGCTGATGTACAATTGCGCAGGCTTATGGAACGGGATAAATTGACCGAAACCGAGGCCCGCCGTCGGATAGAGGCCCAAATGCCTCAATCCGAAAAGAAGAAGTACGCCGATCACCTTATAAATACATCACTCGGTTTCGAAGATACCCGGCGGCAGACAGAAGACGTCTTCCGCGTCTTGAGGGGTTCCGTTCGCGCATCTAACTGAAAATGAGGGACTCAACGCAGTTCAAGCTTTCCCGCCGGTTTCGGGGAAAGAGTGCGCCGGCGTTGCTGATGGTTGCCGCCGTTCTTATCAGCTTTACTGCCTGCAACGAGTTGCAGGGCCCAAAACCCGAGCCTTATTTTGCCGAGACAAAGCCTCCCGTCCGTTCGGAATTTCGGTGGAGCAACGGTAAATTGCCGACTACGATAGACCCGGCAAAGGCCGCTTCGCCACCGGAAACGGATCTCGTCCGGGCCGTGTTCGAAGGGCTTACGGAATTGGACCCGGCAACACTGACCGAGGTCCCTGCTGTGGCGGAGTCTTGGAGTTCTTCCGAAGATCTTAGGACGTGGACGTTCGTGATCCGAAAGGAGGCGAGTTGGTCTGACGGGCGGCCGGTGATCCCGGACGACTTTATTCGCTCATGGCGGCGTGCTGCAGAATCCGGTGACAACATTCCCCATCGCGCCCTGTTCGCAAATATTGTGGGGATGGCGGAACTGGAGCCTGAAAAAGACGGCGGTGCCACAGACGAACCTTCAGAATCTGAACCGGCAGTTTCATCGATAATCGGCATGGCAAGGGCGGGTATAATTAGTCCGACCCGTCAGGCCGGACCCACCCCCATGCCCGGTGATCCTTCCGCCGCTGAGCGCGAAAAGCCGACGGCGGATCCTCCGGTTACCGGAGTCAGGGCTGCTGACCCGAGGACTCTTGTCGTGACGCTGATCCATCCTGACCGCGACCTTCCCAAACTTCTTGCGCATCCGTTGTTTAGGCCCGTGCCCGAAGGAAGTGGGGACCTCTCGATCGAATCAGCGGCCGGCAGCATTTCTAACGGCCCGTTCCGCATTTCCGGTGCCGGGCCGGACGGCGTGAACCTGGAACGATCAGATACCTATTGGAACCGCGAGGCAGTTAAGCTCGAACGTGTGGCGATGGTA
>DATHVL010000187.1:0-2719 GCA_035461325.1 Pyrinomonadaceae bacterium | reverse complement strand
CGATCGAAAAGCTGATGGCGGCCAACATCGGCACCATGATCCCGGGGGCATCGCCCGATGCATGCCATACATTCAGGATCACGCGTGATGCCGATATCGAGGTTCGGGAATCGGAAGCCGAAGACCTGCTCGAAATGATGGAGCAGAACCTCAAAGCGAGGCGATTCGGCAGTGTGACGCGGCTCGAGGTGCAGAGCACCATGCCGAAGGAGATGGTCGAGCACCTGAAGACGCACCTGGATGTGGAGAACGAAGATCTGTACGTGATCGACGGCCCGCTGAAGCTCGTGGACATAAGTGCCGCCGCCGACCTGCCGCGGCCCGACCTAAAATACAAACCGATCAAGACGACGACGCCAAAGAGTTTCAAGGGCGAGTCGATGTTCGACGTGATCAAGCGTGGCGACGTGATGCTGCACCATCCGTATATACCCTATAGCTTAGTTACTGATTTCATCGCCGAGGCCGCCGACGACCCGAATGTTCGGGCCATAAAAATGTGCCTGTACCGTTTGGGCAAGGAATCGCCGATACCGCCTCTGCTTATAAAGGCCAGTGAACAAGGCAAGCAGGTGACCGTGCTGATCGAGCTAAAGGCTCGATTCGACGAGGGCAATAACATCGAATGGGCGAAGAAGCTTGAAGAGGCAGGAGTTCACGTGATCTACGGCCTGCTGGGGCTAAAAACGCACGCAAAGACGTCGCTGATCGTCCGGGAAGAGGAAGACGGGCTGCGTCGATACGTTCACGCGGCGACCGGCAATTACAACCCGCAGACCTCCTCGGCATATACGGATCTCGGGCTGCTGACGGCGGATGAGCGGATCGGCTATGAAGTTTCGGAGCTGTTCAATTTCCTGACTGTCTACGCTCAGAGGGGTGACTTTAACAAGCTGATGGTTGCGCCCATAAACCTTCGCGAAACGATGCTGGCGAATATCGCCCGCGAGGCCGAGAACGCCCGCGCGGGGCGGCCGGCTCGGATCATTGCAAAGCTTAACCGGCTGGCGGATTCTGAGATGGTTAATGCGTTTTATGACGCTTCGAAGGCCGGCGTGAAGATCGACCTGATCGTGCGTGGGATATGTACTTTGCGGGCGGGGATACCGGGTATTTCGGAGAATATCACCGTGCGAAGCGTTGTCGGGCGGCTCCTTGAGCACTCAAGGGTCTATTACTTCGAGAACGGTGGTGAGCCCGATATTTATATTGGGAGCTCGGACCTGATGCCGCGCAACCTGGACCGCCGCGTCGAAACCCTGACACCGGTTGAGGACCCCGATATCAAGAAGTATCTGAGAGATGAATATTTGGAGATGTATCTGAGAGATACGGCAAAAACACATTTTCTGCAGCCCGACGGGAGTTATGTAAAGGCCGAGGTGGCAGAAGGAGAGGAGTTGTTCAACGCTCAGGAGGCGTTTCAGTTTGCAAAGCCCATCCCATATTTAGACGGTGCGGGCGAAAGTAACGATCAAGGGAGGAAGTATGATGTCTAGGTATTTTATTCGCAGTATATTTTTGATAATGATCGCGGCCGCCATTGCGGCGACACCGATCTATTCCCAGAAAAAGAAAGGCAAACCGGTTCTTTGGGAGCCTGTAAACATCGAGAGCAAGGACACGTTTCTGGGCCCCGGAGGCAAAGAATGGCAGCCGGACCTGAGCAAGATCGAATTCATAAAAGAAGAAACGAGCGGTCATAATAAGAAGTACCGGATCAAGGACGGCAAGGGCCGCGTGTGGGTCGCCAAACTCGGCCGCGAAGCACAGCCTGAGACCGCGGCCGTGCGGCTGACCTGGGCCCTCGGTTACAAAAGCGAGATCAACTATCTGGTGCCTGAGATAACCATACCCGGCAAGGGTACGCACAAGAACGTAAGGTTGGAGGCACGTCCGGACCATATTGATCGGCTCGAAGAGTGGAAATGGCGCGACAATCCGTTTGTCGGCACGAACGAACTCGAAGGCTTGAAGATGATGATGGTCTTTATGACCAACTGGGACGTGCTCGACCTGCAAAACAAGGTGCTGCACAACGAGAAAACGGGCGAACTTGAGTACATCGTGAGCGATCTGGGGGCGACATTCGGCAAGCTGGGGAACAATAACCTCCCGATCATTTATAGGCTGGGCCGCAGTACCGGGAATCCGAAGGCCTATGTGAAAGGCAGTTTCGTTGACGGCCTGGAGGACGACAATGTCGAGATCGACGTCGCATACAAGGGCAAGAACCGCGGCCTATTCCAGGGGTTTACCGTAAAGCATGGCCGCTGGCTGGCCGGGCTGCTAAACCGTTTGAGCGACAAACAGATACGTGACGCATTCCGTGCGGCACGCTATACTCCTTCGGAGATCGAAATGTTCACGCAGGGAGTTAAGAAACGTATCGCAGAGCTGAATGAGGTGGTCGGCAGCGCGAACGTCGCTCAACAATAAAAATGGAACGATCTAAGAAGATCACGCTGTTAGCCGTAGCAGTCGCCGTTGTATTGACACTGGTGCTCTACGGCTTTCGCGATCGTATAGTGTCACCGGCGGAGGAGTCCGGGCCGGCTGTTACCCAGACACAGGAAGGGCCGACGGCGGTTAGCCCGGGCGAGAGTTCGGGAAATCTGCTTCTCGACCTGATGAACACCACGTCCACCGGGACTACGGAGACGGGACCGTCTCAGACTTGGTTGGAAGACCTGGTCGACATTCTTTTCCGGCTATCGCT
>DATHVL010000186.1:0-14902 GCA_035461325.1 Pyrinomonadaceae bacterium | reverse complement strand
GTGCACGGTTGATGAGGATGCATTGATATGTTCGCAGACTGGGCTAGCCGGAAGCTCCGTGATCGGAAAGCGCGTGATCCTTGCGGGCCAGGTGGGCATCGCGGGGCATCTCAAGGTCGGCGACGACGCCGTGCTGACGGCAAAATCGGCGACATCCCACGATGTCGAGCCCGGCAAGGTGATCTCCGGGATACCGGGCTTCGACAATCGTGAATGGCTGCGGTCGACTGCTGCATTCCGTCGTCTCGGCGAGATTGCGTCGCGCCTCCGTGCTCTGGAAAAACGTGTTCTTCAGAAAGAGGCCGACTGATCACCAGATCGCACGCATTCGCGTCACGGTCTTGTTCGAGAAAAAGAACGGCGGCATCGGCTTGCTCGTCTTCGTGGCAGTGATCTTGCCGTCGTGACTGATATTCGGCAGCGTCATGAATATTCCGTCGCTGGCGTGCTTCTCGAGCCCCGCGGCATGGGCCATCTCGTGCATCAATATCATCAACAGGACATTCTTGTGACTTTGCCCCGGTTGTGACGGCAGGTAGATCTCCGCCTCTTCAATGCCCCGGTTCCCGGCCCATCGGCGAGCAACGCCGTGTGTTGCAGTCGCCCCAAGCTGCGGATCGTCTTTTCCGGATCCCGCAATTTTAACGATCACGTTTGCACGGCCCTCAGCGACCAGGTCATATTTAAGGGCTTTCATTATCTTCTGGTTAAAGATCGGTACCGCCTCCGCCAGTACGCCGGTCCAAAGGCCGATCTCGGCATCATTACGGATCGTCAGCGTTTTTGTATCCCTTATTCTAGGCATCCATGGTGTATCAGGTTTTGACATACATTTTACTTCCTGGGTTATAGTTTTCCGGACGGCTGTGCCTCAGTAGGTCGATCTGTAAAAGATGTAAACGGTCGTATATGGCACAAAAGCCTGTTCACCCGCGAGCGTTCCGGGCTCGTCAGGTGCATTGCCGCCTACTGTGTTGACGCGCTGAAGGTAAGTTACCCCGGCGAAAATGCCGGAGTCGTCGCTCTCATTCGCCTCCAGCAGGAGCCACGGGATCGATTCGGGATCCGGCGTGCACCGAACCGGGTTCTTTCCGGTTACAATGCTCCCGCTATTGCTCTTCCATGTCGGCCCACCGTAGTGGGTCCCGACCTTTCCGTTGAGTCCCGGATTGGCATAAAGCGTAGCGATCGGCCCGACGAAGCCCCAGGCTGCACCGTTCCATTCATAAACCTGCACGCCCGAGGCGTAAACCTTAAAAGCGACCGTATTGCCCGCGGGCGCTTGCAGTATTTCGCAGCCTACCGGAAGCTCGGGCTCGCGCGGGGTTCTTGGTTGTGCGAATGTCAGCGCCGCTGCCGCGAACACCACCGCTGATACAAGCGCGAAGTTCTTTAAACTCTTTCTAGCTACTTCTCTCATATACTTATTCCTCAATTATTTGTTGTGGCCGGGGCGACTTCGCCTCACCAAAGTGCTATTGACGCACTGCCCTTACATTTAAATATTCTGAAAAGACGACCGTCGTGCCGTCCGCTGCTATGTTGGCGTCAGCCCACAGTCTCTCGAGATCCTCTCTCAAAGCGGCCTGTCCGTCGGCGTCCAATGTGTCAAACGCCTTTTGAGTCGGGCCGTAAAACTTGCGGAAATGCTCGACCGTTTCCTTTGGGCCGAACGGGAAATCGAATCGCATCTGCGCCCGCTGCAACTGAATATCCGAAGCGCCTGCTGCGAATCGTTCCATCACGGCGTCCTCATTGCCCCAGAGCAACGGCGACGGCATCCCCACGGGCGGCGGAACATGTTTGCCGGTCACCTTGAACATCTGCCCGATGAACCCTTCCGGCGTCCAATTCGCCATCGAAACAAAGCCGCCCGGTTTGCAGACGCGGATCAGCTCACCAGCCACCACATCGGGCCGCGGCGCGAACATTGCTCCGAACATGGTCACAACAGCGTCGAAAATGCCGTCGTCGTAAGGCAGATCTTCGGCATCGCCTACCTCGAATTTCGCCTCGACTCCTTCCTGCTCCGCGCGTTCCTTCGCCTGTTCGATAAGGTAGGGTGCAAGGTCTACGCCCGTGACTGCGGCACCGGTTTTCGCCGCCGGGATCGCCGTATTGCCGTTTCCGCACGCGACGTCCAAAACACGCATTCCGGCCTTCAACCCAAGCCCCTCGGCAAAATCGGCGGCCCCGCTTTCAAATGATCTGGCGATCACGCCGAAATCGCCTGCGTTCCAAACGGCCTGAAGCTTTGCCTTCAAGGCGTCCATATCCGTAGTCATTTTTACTCTAGGTGAATCCATAGTGCGATCTCCTTAATCGAATGCGAGCTCTATTGCGGCGTCGCTATGTCCTCTACATAACCTGTGAAAACAACAGTACCGCGGGCAAAGTGTCCGAACGGGACTGTTCCGGACATCGAGAAATTCACTCTAATAGGCAGATTCTCGATCGTCCCGAGTCGATCCTCGGCAAAAGCCAAAACATCGTGCGACGCCGCGCCAACCTCGTACCCGCTGAGCTCAGTCCCCTGCTCTATAAGAGCAATGCCGTGAAACGAGAGGCCTTGGTCGTCGCCGAAAAGATCGCCGTTATCGAAGTAGGTCTTAAACACGATGTTCATCTTCAGTCCCGGAGGGCGATACGTATGGGCCGATACATTCTCTATCACCAACCGCTTGCCCACAGGTACCGGGTACAGAACGGTACGACCGTCTCCGCCCGGGCCTATATCGGCAAAAACTGTGAGTTGGAACCTTCGTTTCGCGGGGTCTATGATGATCTTTACAGGTACTGCCTCCTGTTCTGTATTTACAATGCGTACAGGCTGTGCTTTCGTCTGGCCGGCCTGGCCGAACCCGGTTGACGCGAGCGGAAGACTTAAGAATAATGCCGTGCAAATGAAATGCAGCAGGTGCTTTCTGGTCATTATAATTCTCCTAATAAAGTGGATCTAATTTCTCGATCTATTGAATTCCGAATCCGCTGACCGGATTCGCGTAGAACGACTCCGTCTTCCACGCAGCCGCGTCCCATTTTTCCTCTGGCGACGTAACTTTTACGGGCAGTACAATGGTGTGGTACGGAATAAAGACCTGGTCGGAGTGGGCCGGCTTCACGAAGCGGCCATCGTTACCTACCGAGAACTCAAGCTCGCGGATCTGAACTCCCTTGTTGTAGATCTTTACTGTGTAGTTGCCGGGGTTCTTGTCTACGTAGAAGGCGTTAGGAAAGTTGTCGCGGTTAAAGGTGCCGTTGTTGTCCACGAGCACGTTCTTCCACTGGAACTGCCACCGCTTTATGCGGGTGAGCGGTGCGAATGCCGCCGACGTATCGGCCGCTCGCTCGTCGTAATCCGAAGCACCGCCGCCGTCCTTCGTCGAACCGATCTGCTTTCCTTGGTAAAAGATCCGGCCCTCGAGATCGGAAGCGTCCGGCGTCCCCTTGATCCACACGCTCACTAGTGGAGGCATACCGCCGACCTCATCGATGCTGTGATGAAAGCCGACCGTTCCATAAGGCATCAGCCATTCGTGATCGACATAGAATCCGAACTTGTTCTTGTCCGGGCCGCCGTTCGAGGTACTGAACTTACCGACCTTGAACTTGCCCTGATAGAGCACTTCTTTGGTCGCGTCGTTTGTGATCTTGAATGAGAAGATGCCGGTGGCATTGGTCGATTTGGTATCCAGTGTCCCGGCCCAGGGGCTCGGGCTCTTGTAAACCACCGTCCGATCGGCATTTCGGCCGCTCGATTCCAGCTTTTCCGTGTACCAAGCTGATCCATCGGGGTTGAAATAATCCACGGTGTAGTTCAGTGGAGTATCGTTGTTATAGAACTGATCAAAACGTATGAGTGGCACCCAGCTTGAATGGTTGCGCTGGCCTTTCATTTTCCAGTATTCGTTATGGCTTTCTGCCTGGATGTAGATCGAGGTTTTGATAAGCTGCGGGGTTCCGTTCGGCCGCATAGGGCCGTATAAAAGATCGGAACCTCTGTCCCTGTTTTCACCGGTTGTTGCCGTTCCCTCTCCCTGCTTAATTACATTTCGGTTGCTGTTCCCCGAATCGCTCTTCGAACCGTCGATCTTTGGGATCTTTGGAACATTGATCCGGATCTGTGCGTTGGCACCGGTGGCGTTCAAACTGAGAACGATCGTTAGAACGAATGCGAAGCTGCTGATGAATTTCAAATACATATTTCTTTCCTGAAATAACTCGTAATCGCGGACTCGGATCTCCCTGAATAGTTGGCGATTAGATCACCTATCTGCGATGATTCAACCTATATAACGAATATGAGCAACGAATCAGGACAAAGTATTTCGGCATCGGGGTATGACATCTCACCGCTGGGGAAAGATGAGATCGAGCGGCTTGCCGGAGATCTGAACGCAGAGGAATATCGGGTCTTGCTGGACCACGGTACGGAGCCGCCTTTTTGCGGAACGCTCTTGGATAACAAACTCGACGGCACGTATGCCTGCCGTCTCTGCGGGCTGCCGCTTTTTACGTCGAAGCACAAGTTCGAATCGGGCACCGGATGGCCGTCATTCTATGCCCCGATCGACAAGGACCATCTAACCGAGATAGATGACAACAGTTACGGAATGCGACGGGTCGAGATCCGCTGCGCCCGCTGCGGAGGCCACCAAGGCCACGTTTTCCCTGATGGCCCGCCGCCGACGGGGCAGCGATACTGTTTGAATTCGGCTTCGCTTAAATTCGTCCCGGAGGGTGAAGAAATTCCGAAACAGGTTTGACGCTACTTCGCGAGTTCCGAGGTTTCGGCGACTGCCCCATCCGCGCTGATGTTCTGGCGCATTGAAGGGACCAGCATCGGTACGCGCCGCCGATAGTCCTCATACGCTTCTCCGTGCTCAACCACCAGGTCACGCTCCTCGAATTGGATCGCGATGAGGATGTAAGCCGTGGTCGCCACCGCGAAAAGCAGGTGAGCGGCCGTCATCAGGGGCGTCATCCAAAAGGCGAAGAACCAGCCGACATAGAGCGGGTGGCGGACGACGCGATAGAGTGCAGGTGTTTTGAACTCGAGACGGGTATAGGGTTTGCCGATCAAATAGAGCCATCCTTGCCGCAGCCCGAAAAGATCAACATGGTTGATCAGGAACGTCGTGACCAATACCAAACCCCAGCCAAATGCGAAAAGCCCGTATAGGACCGCAGTTCCGATAGGATCTTCGACCGACCAGATGACCCCGCCCATCGGACGCCATAGCCAGAAAAGCAGGATCAGTGCCAGGCTTGAAAAAAGGACATATGTAGAGCGCTCGATCGGAACCGGGACGACCTTCGTCCACGCCTTTTTGAACCAGGGCCGAGCCATTACGCTGTGTTGGACGGCAAATAGGCCAAGCAGCCCGGTATTAATCAACAGGCTCTGCCAGAAAGGCCCCGTGGCGGGGCCGTCCAGCGTCGTGGGCACGGCAAAGTTACCGATGAACCCGATGGCGTAAAGAAACGTGCCGAAAAAGATGAGATAGGAAACGGCGGCATAAAGAAAGAAGGTGATTCGCTTTAACATATCGGGTCCTCGCATTTGAAGTTTTTGTTTACGTAAATAGAATGGTGCTGTTCGTTCAAGAATGAAATGGGCCGATAGTCCCGAATTAACGATAAGTGACGTCGGCACCCGGGACATTCGCCCTGTTCGCCCGATTGATCGCCGGAAATGAAAAGATCCACACAAACGATCCGCTATGTTAACGCCAAGGACGGAGTCCAGCTCGCTTGGGCGGAGTCGGGCTCCGGGCCCGTGCTGATAAAGGCCGCGAACTGGATGACGCATCTTGAATACGAATGGGAAAGCCCGGTTTGGCGGCACTGGATGCGGTTCTTCAGCAGCAACTTTCGCTTTATCCGTCATGATGAACGCGGATGCGGAATGACGGATTGGAAGGCTGGCGACCTTTCGTTCGAGCGGTGGGTCGAAGATCTGGAAGCAGTGGTCGATGCAGCAGCACCGGACAAGCCTTTTGCCTTGATGGGTATCTCGCAGGGTGCAGCTGCGTGCATCGGCTATGCAGTAAAGTATCCCGAGCGTGTCTCAAAACTCATCCTCTACGGCGGATATTCGCTCGGCGTTTCGCAGCGCGGCGATCCCGAGGCCGAGAGGCTTTACCGAGCAATGATCGACCTGGTGAGACTTAAATGGGGCGACGACAATCCGGCATTTCGACAGGTCTTCACTTCGCGATTCATCCCGAAAGGCACGGACGAACAGATCTCTTGGTTCAACGAACTTTGCCGCAAAACGACCTCGGGTGAGACGGCGGCCCGGCTGCTGGAAACGCGGGCTTTAATAAATATCGACGATCTGCTTCACGAGGTGCGGACGCCCACGCTGGTGCTTCACTCCCGCAACGATGCAGTTGTCCCGATCACGCTTGGACGCCGGCTAGCGGCGGGGATACCCGGAGCTGAGTTCATCGAGCTGGAATCACATAATCACGTACTGCTCGAGGATGAGCCGGCATGGGACCGTTTCTGCGCCGAGGTGCTCGACTTTATGGATCTGGAACCGGTGAGACAAGGCGAAGACCCGGCTTTCGAGGCACTGTCGCCACGCGAACGCCAGGTATTGTCCTTGCTGACGGACGGCCTCGGTAATGCCGATATCGCCGATCGACTAGCGATAAGTGAAAAAACGGTCAGAAATCATGTCTCAAACATCTTCGACAAGCTCGGGGTCTGGACCCGAGCACAGGCGATCGTTTTTGCGCGGGACAGGAACTTCGGCTCGCGGCCGGATGCCTAAGCTTTTTACTCCATCACCACTTCGCAACCATTCTCGCAGCGGTCTTCGGGCCGAGGAACAATGGCGGCATTCTTGTTGAGTCCGCAGATGCAAAGATCGTGCCCTCGAACATATTTGGATGATTCATTAAAAGTCCATCGTTAACATGGGCATCAAGGCCGGTCGCATGCAGCAGTTCGTGAGCGGCTATAAATATCAGGTAGTTCTTTTCGCTGGCTTCCGTGTTTACGGGAAGAAAGCACCCTGCCTTTTGGATTCCATTTCCCAGATCTATTGTTCTCGTCTTGCCGTGTATCAAGGATGTCATCTTCAAAGGCGGAAGCTTGTGATTACCGGGATCAAATTTAGCTTCCTTCCCTGCAACGCCGACCACGACGTTGGCTGCATCTTTGTCTTTGATCGCTTCGTAGGTCACGATCGAATCGGGCATCTGGTTAAACGCCTGTGCAGCGAGATCTACGATCCCAGCCCACTTGCCTACATTCGCTTCGTTAAAATAGGTCAACTTTCGAGCGCTTTTAACTCCTGCGATCCATTCTCCGTCCGCCATTGTCAGGTCCCTCCTTCACGGCCCGTCAAAATTTCTAGTCCAGCCTCGCAACATTTGCTAGAATGGCCGTATCCTAATTGTGATCCTCACCTGCGGCCGCTGTCCTTAGACAGCTATTAGATTTCTATTAGAAAATAATTAGAGAGAGCCTGTGAGCTTTGCCCACCAGATCTTTAAATTCAACGGATACGTTCTGGATATGCGCGCCGGGACGCTTACGAACGAAGGCACTCCGGTTCACATCACACCCAAAGCCTTTAGATTACTGTGTGTTTTGGTCGAAAACCGACAGACGGTGCTTACCAAAAAGACATTGCTCGATGAGGTTTGGGGCGAGACCTTTGTCGAAGAAGGGAACCTGACATTTAACATCAGGCAACTCCGTATCCTGCTGGGCGACAGCGCGAAAGAACCAAAATATATCGAAACGATCCCCAAGGTGGGCTATCGATTCGTTGCCGCGGTCGAGACCGAGGAGCATCTCGAGACATCAGGTGGCCACCCAACTCATACCAAAGGGCAGACGCGAGGAGGTTTAGCGAGATTTCGCTGGGCCGTTTCAGTTTTTGTGGTCACATTCTTCCTCGCAGCGATCACGCTCGAAGGATGGCTGGGCGTTTTGAGCAGCGAACCTCCGGACGTCCAGTTGCTCACAACGCCATACTTCGCGGAACCGATCTCGACCGAAGGTAATGTCGCGCATGCAGTCATTTCTCACGACGGGCGTTTTGTCGTATACGTTGCGGGCTATGGCAACGAAAGGCAATCGCTGCGGCTTTTGGAGCTCGAAAGCCGTAATAGTCGCGAGGTGATCGCTCCGCTATCCGAGAGGTATATGGGGCTTGCTCTTTCACCTGACGATGAAGCGATATTTTTTGGCCGTGTTAGCACGGAGGCGGGCGTGGAAGGATGTATTTATCGTCTGAGCATCAACGGCGGCGCTCCCGAGAAGGTGCTTTGCGGCATGCAGGGCTGGTTCGATATTTCCCCGGATGGCAAAAAGCTCTCATACGTAAGATGCCCGTATCAGCAGGATGATTACTGCAGCCTGTATATATCAGATGTGTCCGGAGCGAACGAGGGCGTTCTCACCACGCGCAGCCGGCCGGAACGGATCACTGACAATGCATTCTCACCTGATGCGAGAAGCATCGCTTTTGCCGCGGGCCAGTCAAACGACGCCTCAAACAGCTTCGGTGTCCACCTGATCGATGTCGAAACGAGAGGCGAAACTCCGGCGGTAAAGCAATCATTCGCCAACATTAAGCGATTGCAATGGCTCCCGGACGGACGATCGCTTTTAATGACGGCTCTCTTGAACACAGACGAAACCGTTTATTTCTGGCATGTCCTCCCGGCGGACGGACGGGCGATCCCGTTAAAGCGGGACACGGCCTCGTACAACGGCGTAAGTCTTGACCGGGCAGGCTCCCTTTTGGTCTCCACCACCGTCCAGAATGATTTCTCGATCGATCTGGTGCCAATCGATCCCGCTAGGACCGCTCAGAAAATAGGCCGCGGCTATTCCGCCAGGTACACGGGTGATGGGCGCGCGGTATTCACATCCGACCGTACAGGCGTTACGAATGTCTGGCTTTCGGATGCGGCCGGCGGATCGGTAAGACAGGTCACCGCAGAGGGTTCGACTTATGCCCCGATCGGCAGTTCCGGCGGCGAGCATCTGTTTCTTGCTTCAAATCGCTCCGGAAGATATGAGGTGTGGCAGGTTAATCTCGACGGCAGCAATATGCGCCAAATTACAAGAACCGAGGGCGGTTTTCCGCTCATCGCCTCCCCCGACGGTAACTGGGTGTATTACATTTCGGCCGCCACGCTAAGGCTTCGGCGTGTCGATATCACATCCGGAACGGAGCAGGATATGCTCGACCGTCACCATAAAGGAATTTCAGTGTCGCCGGATACGTCGCAGGCCGCATTTATCGATCAAGGGGAGAGCGGGCCTTCGCTTAGTATCGTTAGCTTAGGGACGTCTGATGAGAGAAGGACCTTCCCGCTTGGGGTAAAAAACGCAAGGCTCACGGCCTGGTCACCTGACGGAAGATCGATCTATGTTCTTTCCCAAGGGGAGGCGAACTATTGCATTTTATGGGAACAGAAGTTGGATGGCTCTCCGCTCGTTCGGCTCCGCGAATTCAGTGCCGGCCCACTGGGTGAGAGAGCTGAGTTCCACGTCGCCCCGGACGGACAAACATTCCTGCTGACCTCAGGCAAATGGAAGCACAATGCAGTTCTGTTGCGCGGGCTTAATTAGAGCGACAAAAGCGAAAAGGCAGCCGTAGAGAGCTGCCTTTTTCATTTTCGCGAAATTGGAGTTCTACCTGCGATCCTTGAAACTGTCGAACAATTCCGTATGACGGCTGGTAAGCGGGATCAGCCTGCCGCCGATGAACATATGCCTGATGTTCGTTCGCGGGTCGAGAATGTCACCGTCGGTGACCACGACATTGGCGATCTTGCCTGCCTCGAGCGAACCCGCACGGTCGGCAATTCCCAGTATCTCTGCCGGATATATCGTGACCGCCTTCAACGCTTCTTCACGCGGCAGGCCGTAAGCGCCGGCAAGCCCCGCATGATAGGGGAGATCACGAACCTCGCCGCCCTGATCGCCGGTTGAAACCGCAAATTTTATCCCCGCCTGATGCATTTTTGCCGGACCGGCAAAAAGGTAATCGTAAGGATCATCCGGCCGCGGCGGCAGACTGTAAATGTGCGTAAAAACAACCGGCACATTCTGGCGTTTCAGTTCGGTTGCGACCAGATGAGCGTCCTGTCCGCCCACGATCACCCCTTTCAGGTTCAGATCGGAGATGAACTGAAGCGCCGCACGGATATCGCGTTCGCGTTCTACAGTAAAAAAAATTGAGTTTTCCCCACGGACGTAGGGCACCATCGCCTCGAGCCGAAGGTCAGTCGCCGGATACGGCAGGCTGCGATCCTTGGCATATGCATCTTTCGCCCGGGCGTAATTTTCAGCGTCCGTGAATATCTTTTTGAGTTCGTCTACCTGCTCATTTCGACGGCGTTGTGCGGTGTTGAAATCGACCGCATTTGGCCCCACGCCCGGCGTAAAGCCGCTGAAAAGAGCGATACGCGGAAAATTGATCACAAGGCCCATCTGCGGGACGACCGACATATCAGCCTGCGTCGATCCGTTGAGGTTGATCACCGCACTTTGGCCTGCGACGGTTCCGCCTCCCGGAGCCGAAAGGACTGTCGTGATGCCGTTTACCCGCGTCACATTTATATGCGACGAATGCGGATTGATGCCGGTGATCGCTTTTGCATTTGCGTTCATCGAGCCCGTCTCGTTCACGTCCATCGTGGCGTTCGCTCCCTGCGGTATTTCGGCGAGTCCCATCCTGGTAAATGCATCGATCATTCCCGGATAGACCGAAAGCCCGCTGCCGTCGATGCGTTCCGCACCGGAGGGGACTGATGCGCCCGGGCCGACGGAAGCGATCTTTCCGTCGCGAATGACGATCGTCCCGTTCTCTATGACAGGGCCGGTGACGGGAACTATTCTTGCACCGACGATCGCAAAGGTTCCGGCGCGGCCGGTCTGATTCTGCTGCGAGCCGTCGCTCTGAGCAATCAAAGAAGCGGCCGTCAGCAAAAATGCCGCAGTGATAACAAATACTTGCTTAAACATATTGTTCGCTGCTCGAGCACAAAATCTCATTAGCGGTGCCCTCCATCACGGTCAGCATCATCCAGGTCGCCGCGGATCCGCTCCTGCGGTATACGGGGCTGGGTTCCGCCGGTGCCGGGAGCCTTATTGATGTCTAGCGCCTCAAGCTGTTTACGCTCGGCCTCGAGTTGGCTGCGGCGGGCAATGTCTTCCGCTCGGTCAAAGAAGATCTCTCCCTCGACGATGGTCTTTTCGACATGAGCATACGGACTGAACGGATGCTCGCTCCAGATAACGAGGTCGGCGTCCTTGTTAACATCGACGGAACCCGTTCGGCGGTCTATTCCGAGTTGCTTCGCCGGGTTCAGCGTTATCATCTGCAGAGCGTCCTGCTCAGGCACCCCGCCGTATTTCATCACTTTGGCCGCGTCGAGATTCAGCCGACGCATACGTTCATTTGAATCGGAGTTGATCGAGACATTCACGCCGTTCTTCCACAGAATGAACGCGTTGTACGGGATAGAGTCGTATGCCTCGAGCTTATAGCTCCAGCTATCGATGAAGATCGAAACGCCGGCGCCGTGTTTGGCGATCTCGGGAGCGAACTTATACGCCTCAAGCCCGTGCTGAAGAGTTCCGACACGAAAGCCGAATTCCTCGGCTAAACGCAAAAGATTCAGTTGCTCGTCGGAACGATATCCGTGTGCGTGCACAAGCCGCCGGCCCTCTAAAATTTCGACCAAAGGTTCGAGTTCCATGTCTCGGCGGGGCGGAACGCGCGTCTTTTTAGCACGAAAATCGTCGAGCGACTGCTTATAATCTCGGGCACGGACAAACGCGTCGCGCATCGTTTCGAGCACGCCCATACGGGTCCTCGGGTACCGCGGTGTTTGGCCGCCCGTGAAGGTCTGGCTTGACCGCTTTGGATTCTCACCCATGGCGAACTTAATGCCCTCAGGGGCACCTTCCACGAGAAAGTCTTCCATGTCGCGGCCGTACTTGAATTTCACTGTCGAGCTCTGTCCGCCTATCGCGTTCGCCGAACCATGAAGCAAAAGAGCTGCCGTCACACCGCCCGCCAAACCTCGGTAGATCGCCACATCGCGAGGGTTTAGAACATCGCGGATGCGGGTCATTGATGTGACCGAAAGCGAACCTTCATTGACGGCGTTCATCATCGTGTGGGAATGGGCGTCGATTATGCCGGGCGTGACAAACTTCCCCGTCGCGTCGATAACCCGCGCACCGCTTCCGGCACTGATATTACTGGCTATCCGAGCGATCTTGCCGTCTCTAATAAGTATGTCCGAGTTCTCGATCGTGCCGCGGGAGGCGGTGAGGATCGTGGCATTCTTAATCAAGACCTCGCCGGTTTGAGCGGAGACGCCGAGAGCCAGAAGTGCGGCTGTAATTGTTGCAACTAAAGCTTTTCTCATTGTTATTGAGCTCCTACGGGATCTTGGTGCCGCTGAAAGGCACCGTACCCTGGGGCGATTCCACCGTACCGCTGACGGTATTTCCCGTAACCGAGCCACGGACAAATATGACCATTTCCTGCCCCTCCAAGATGACCGTGGTCGTAAACTCGAAATTATTGCCTGTCACCTTTCCGTCGCGGGCGGTTGCGGGTCCAAGTGCCGTCTCGAGCGAACCGGTCAGGACATTTCCCGGTTGAGGTGTGAGGACCAGCGTACCGGGCATCGGCTGGCCGGGAACGTCGACGGTTATAGTGTATCTGCCGCCGATCGCCGCCGGAGTCGTTCCGGGCGTCCCCGCCGCCGGAGTTGCAGGTACTTTGGGTTCGAAGAGCTTGCCGTCCACAAAAACGTGGGTAACGGTACGCGTTCGGTCAAAGAGGTCGCCGCGGACGACGGCCAGATTTGCGATCTTGCCTGCGTCGATGGATCCCGTGCGGTCGGCGATGCCGAAGATCTCGGCCGCCCCAAGGGTAAGGCCCCGGATAAGAGCGTCACGCGAAAGGCCGCCTTGAACAACGATGCCGGCGTTAGTGAAAAAATCCGCCATATTGGTCAGGCCGCCGCTGTGAAACGCGAACGGAATGTCCGCGGAACGAAGCAGCCCAGCCGTCTTCGGCGCTTCCGCTCGGAAACGGAGCGTCTCCAACGGTTCCGGATCGGCGTCGGGCGACGCTGCGGTGGTGCGTTTCGGCAGATTCATAGAGAAGATCACCGACGCATTTGCGGCCTTCAACCGGTCGATCACCTTGCCGGACTCCTGGCCGCCCAGGATGATCGTGCGGAGGTTGAACTCCTTTGCCAACTCCAGGGCACGTACGATCTCCATCTCGCGGTTTGCATGAAAAACGACCGGCATTCGGCGGTCGAGTGCCGGGATCAGCGCCTCCAGCGAAAGATCGGCCGCCGGGCGACGAAGGCCCCGCGGATCGGCTTCATACATTCGCTGAAGTTCCTGGTGCCGCCGGGCGTCGTAAAAAAGCTGCCGCGTTGCGGACATCATCCCCAGCAGCGAACCGGGGTATCTGCCCGAGATCGTAGCGAAAGAGATATGAAGCGCCGCAGGCGACTTAACGATCATCGCTCCTACCGAATCGCCGGCGAGATTTATGACCGCAGATTGTCCGTTAAAGATACCCGTCCGACCCGTGGTCAGGGCGGTGGTAAATCCTGCATTACGTGCGCTTTCGAACTGGGATTCAGTGGCGCTTAATTCAAGGGCAATGACATCTTCAGGCCGAAGGCCTTCGGGATAGTTTGAAATGCTCGGCGTCGATTGAGCTGCTTGCCCCGCTTGGCCGGCTTGTCCGCCAGGCCCCGGGGCGGGGCGCTGCGGTGCCTGGATCCCAAGATTCGTTCCCGCGTCGAAGAAACCGGGGTAGACCGTTGCTCCGCCCGCATCAAAGACCTTGGCATCAGCCGGCGGCGTAATATTGGCGCCGACCGCCTCGATCAACCCGTCGCGGATGACGACCGTTCCCCGGTCGATGGCCGCGCCGCTGACGGTGATGATACGAGCGTTGCTGATCGCGTACGACTGCGCATGGGCCCCGGTAACCCCGAACATCCCGGCCGCAAGTGCGGCGAGCAAACCAAGTTTAAATTTCATATCTCTGTTGGAAGGAGTGAATTTCTGAACGTTTACGGAGAGGATAAATGAAAAGTTTCAAAATGCAAAGAGGGGAAGGGGGGCGTGCGGGAGGAAACTTCTACTTAGGGATCACCGGGTTCGATGCGGCAGATGAAACAGCCCGCTTCGGCGTTTCGGACGTTGATAAAACGGACCTCCGGCAACGCGAGGATCTCGGAGATCTGGCGATCGGCTATATCCTTTTGCAGCGGCGTCCGGCTGAGCAGTTCACTCGCTTCGCCAAAGGCCTCGAACAGTATCGGCAGGCCGAGCAGATCGGCGGGCAGCGTATTTCCCTCATATCGCGTACAGCGCTTTTCGTGAATAAAGACCGGCCCCGGATCAGGCAGATCGGACAAGCCTTCGAAGGCATTGTATGTGAAAAATATTCTGTTCTCGTTGCCTTGGTCGAAGACCCTCAGGCAGCTCCGGCACGGGCCGTAGCCGTTGGCGACGCTCACCGCCGCCGCAAGGCCGGGATATTGCGGCGAGACCATCCGCTCGCGAACCATCGCGGTAACCAACGGATCAATAGATGAGACCTTGTATTCCATACTACCTTCCTGCTTTTTCCGATCTCAAAAGCTTCTCTTTGCGTTTCACACCCCAGCGATAACCTGTGAGGCCGCCGTCCTTTCCGACGACTCGATGGCACGGTATAACAACTGCCACCCGGTTACTCGCGCAGGCCCGAGCCACGGCCCGCACCTTGTTTTTATCGCCGAGCATTTCGGCGATCTGGCTGTAGGTCACGGTTTCTCCGTAGGGGATCTTTCGCAGCAGTTCCCATACCTGCATCTGGAAAGCCGTCGCCTGG
>DATHVL010000185.1:0-3061 GCA_035461325.1 Pyrinomonadaceae bacterium | reverse complement strand
AATAGAAGCCCGAAGAGGGCACCTTCTTGCTTCGGCCCGGTTGGGAACAGAAGCTTGAAAGCCAAAAGGAGGACAAGAAATTGGCAAATCGAACATACGAAGTGATGTACATAATCGACCCGGACGCGTCCGCGGATAAGGTCGAAAAACTAAATGAAGCGGTCGGGAAACTGATCGAGAAAGAAGGCGGAACGGTGGTTCGCATGGACGACATCGGTCGGCGCAATCTCGCGTATCCGATCGACAAGAAAACCGAAGGGCACTATGTGCTCTTTGAGATACAGGGCTCCGGCCAGGAGATCGCCGAACTCGAACGCCGTATGCGGGTCAATGACCTGATCATGCGTTACATTACGGTCCGCGTCGATGAAGACCGCAAAAAGGCAGACAAGATCCGCGAGAAACGCGAAAAGCGGAACGAACGCCGTGCACAATTTCGACCGACCGAGGAGGCCCCCGAGGCCGCAGAGGAGGCGCTGGCTTAAGCGAAAAGAATTATGGCTGAAAGAGAATTCGAAGAAAGGAACGACCGTGAAAACCCGGGAATGGATGAAGGCTTTGGCGACAAAATGCCCCGCCGCTATCAGCGCCGCCGGCCGCGACAGGTGGTCCCGGATTATGTTGACTGGAAAGACGTCGAATATTTGGGGCAGTTTATTCCTGAACGCGGAAAGATCATGCCGCGCCGCATTTCGGGCATCAATGCCAAAGACCAGCGTCGCATCGCGACCGCCATCAAACGTGCTCGCTCGATGGCGATGCTGCCGTTCGTGACGGACTAACGCCCGGGAGGAATCAAAATGGCTAGTACAACGATTTTATTAAGAGAAGACATCGAGGCAGTCGGCGGCCGAGGCGACATAGTAAAGGTCAAAGCGGGTTACGCCCGCAACTACCTGCTGCCGAAGGGCCTCGCCACGCTTGCCACCAAAGGCAATGTAAAACAGATCGAGCAGGAACGTTCGGCCCTGCTCAAGCGGGCCGCCGAGGAGCGTTCGACCGCTGAGGCTCAGAAGGAGCAGATGGGCAGCATCGAACTCACATTCGAACGTCTCGCCGGCGAGGGCGGAACGCTTTTCGGTTCCGTTACTTCGATGGACATCGCCGCGGCTCTTCAGGAAAAGGGCTATGAGATCGATCGACGCAAGATCGCTATGCGGGATGCGATCAAGGAAACGGGGGAGTACACCGTTAAGGTCAAGCTGCACCGCGACGTTACGCTTGAGGTTCCCGTTCATGTGAAGGCCGAGGGCGGCGAGGCCGCTCCCGCAAAGGCGGACAAGAAGCCGAAAAAAGAGGCGGAATCTGCGGAGGCTGAGCCGGCTGAAGCGGCGCCCGAGGCCGATGCTCCCGCCGCTGAGACGGCTGTCGAATCGGCTGAGTAGGCGTCGAAATTCGCAAAATACTGACCGCGTTCGGATTAAACGGACGCGGTCTTTTTTTGACAAATTTTCTTTTGCCAAGCGTCAAAAATTTCACCTCTCTTTCATTGTCAAAGCACCCACTCGGGTGTATCATCTGAAACTACATTTCACACCTCGAGCGAGGTAGAAATTCAACCAAAAATCGTCTCCCGTTTTCCACAGATTCGAGGCCGATCCACGGCTGCCGACACAGGATACCTGACCCTATGGCTGCATTTCCCGAACCACGACGCGAACAGTTTCTCGAACGCCCCTTGCCCAGCAGCGACGACGCAGAGCGGGCGATACTCGGAGCCGTTCTGCTCGATAACTCGTTGATAACACAGGCAGTTGAGCATCTAAAGCCCGAAGATTTTTACTCGCCGCTTCACCGCCGGATCTTCGGTGCCATGACCACGCTTTTCGAAGCTTCCAAAAAGATCGACCCGATCCTCGTCGCCGAAGAGCTGCGTCGTGACAGCTCGCTCGAGTCGATCGGCGGAGTTGCTGCGATCGCAAATCTCACCTACGGCCTGCCGCACTTTTCGGACGTCGGGGACTACATAGCGGTGGTCAAATCGAAGTCGATGATGCGGGGCTTGGTACGCACCTGTAACGAGATCACGAGCCAGGCCCTTGACGAGGAAGACGACGCCGAGATCGTACTCGACCGGGCCGAGCAAATGATATTTGCGCTGGCCGAACAAAAGGCGCGGCTGGGCTTCGAAGGCATACGCCCGATCGCCGAAAATGTCTTCCAAAAGATACAGGATTTTGCCAAGCGCGATTCGCACGCGCTAACGGGCCTGGCCACCGGTTACCGCGATCTCGACAACATCACCTCCGGCCTGCAGCCGAGCGATCTGATAATCGTCGCCGCACGCCCCTCGATGGGCAAGACAGCCCTGTGCCTGAACATCGCCCAGCGTGCCGCACTCCGCGAAAAGGCCATCGTCGCGGTCTTCTCACTCGAAATGTCCAAAGAGCAGCTGGTGATGCGTATGCTCAGCGCACAGGCCTCCGTGGATGCACGCAGCCTCCGCCTCGGGATGCTCTCGCACAACGACTGGGGCCGGCTCGCCGAGGCGATCGCGGACCTCTCCGAAACCAAGCTCTTCATCGACGACACGCCGGGCATCTCCGTGCTCGAGATGCGAGCCAAACTTCGACGCCTCGCCGTCGAGCAGGGCGGCATTGACCTGGTGGTTGTCGATTATCTGCAGCTTATGGGCGGCGGGACCCGCCGCAACGAAAATCGCCAGCAGGAGGTCTCGCAGATCTCCCGCGACCTCAAAGCCCTCGCCAAGGAGTTCAACGCGCCGGTCGTCGCGCTCTCGCAGCTCTCGCGTGCACCCGAGGCCCGCAACCCTCCCCGGCCGATGATGTCCGACCTTCGCGAATCGGGAAGTATCGAACAGGATGCCGACGTCGTTGCCTTCATCTACCGCGAGGATTACTACGCCAAGAGCGAGGATGACATCCCCGAGGACCGCAAGAACATCGCCGAGATAATTATCGCCAAGCAGCGTAACGGCCCCACCGATACAATTAAGATGGCGTTCCTGAAACAGTTCACGCGGTTTGAAGACGCATATCTCCCCTAAAGATATGGATGACAACCTGAGATTTCCGATCGGGCGATTCGACGCCGAGAACTT
>DATHVL010000184.1:0-2721 GCA_035461325.1 Pyrinomonadaceae bacterium | reverse complement strand
AGCCCGTTCAATAAGAGCGGGCTTTTTTGCATTCGCGGCCGAGGACGGGAACTTCATAGACACCCGGGGGTGGGGGCAATATAATCTAACCAGCACTAAGCCCTGCCGACATAGAATGAAGTTCGATACGTTATTCAGGATACTCTCTTACGCCGCGGTCTTTTGCGGGTTTGCATCGCTGTGGATAACTGGGACGTTCGGGTTGGCGGGCACCGGACTGTTTGTCGGTACGATGGTGCTGGCGTGGCTGATCGAGGGTACGCGGGGGCAGCTTTCCGAGCGGGCGGGCACGGTACTGATCGTGCTGGCGATGCCGGTTTATTACCTGCTATGGAGAGTAAGGTTCTTTGACCTCGGCGCTATGGAGACGATGCTGCCGGGAATACTCGCGAGGCTGATCTTAACGCTGACGGCCATCAAACTCCTGCAGAAAAAATCTGACCGCGACTGGATCTTTCTCTACGTAATGGCGTTCTTCCAGGTGCTGCTGGCCGCGGGTATGAGCATCAGCGCCCTATACCTGGGGACTTTCGTCGCGTACGTCTTTGTGATGGTCTCGACGATCATAGTGTTCGAGATCCGGCGAAGCGAGCGGAATGTCGCTGAAGCGATGGCCGCGAACGGGCCCAAACCGGACGACGCAGCCCGGCAGCGGCTGCCTTTCGCGCGCCTGCCGATGGCTGCCGCCGGGCTGATCGTGGCGATGATCTTGATCGCGGTGCCGATGTTCTTTCTATTGCCGCGAGTCGGGGGGGCAGGGATCGGCGGACAGGGCGGCCCGTCCACATCTTCGGGATTTTCAGACACCGTGCGGCTGGGTAACATCGGCCGGATCCAGGAAAACGACGCGGTCGTGATGAGGGTGAGATTGGATGATCCGAGCCGGATCCATGACGACCTGAAGTGGCGGGGCTTGGCCCTCGACTATTTTGACAATTTCAGCTGGCGAAAATCGCGTAGCGGATTCAGAGAGGTTCGCGAAAAGGGCGAGCGAGACGTTATCCAGGTAGACTATCTCACCGGCAGGGAGGGGATTCTACTGCAGACCTTCTATCTGGAGCCGATCGATTCTCAAGTGCTATTTGTCCTGCCCCGGGCAGTCGGGATACAGGGAAATTTTCCGGTTCTTTTCAAAGATCAGCACAATTCACTCTCGTTCCATTCACGGGGCGAGCGAATTACATATAAAGTGCTCTCCGAAACGCATCTGCCGACGCCTGAAGAGTTGAGGCGGGACCGGGGCCGCTATTCGAGTGACGAAAGTATTTACCTTCAGCTGCCGCCGGAGATGGATCAGCGGATAGAGCGGCTTGCCGCAGAGGTGACGGCTAATTCAAGAAACCGGTTCGATGCGGCGTCGGCCGTGGAACGGTATCTACAGACGCAGTTCGGGTATACACTCGAACAAAAGGCGGGCGGTGCCGAACCGCTAGCGGACTTCTTGTTCAACGTTCGTGAGGGGCATTGCGAGTATTTCGCGACGGCGATGGCAGTGATGCTTCGGACGCAGGGGATCGCGACGCGGGTAGTAAATGGGTTTCAGCGAGGCGAATATAACGAAACGGCGGATGTCTTCGTGGTTCGTCAACTGAACGCACATTCGTGGGTCGAGGTCTATTTTCCCGAAGAAGAGGTTTGGGTGGCGTTCGACCCGACGCCGGCAGCCGGGCAAAACTTGTCATCGGGCACAGTTGGGATGGGCGCTTTCTTTGGTCGATATATAGACGCGCTTGAGATGTTCTGGATACAGTATTTCGTCGCGTTTGATAATCAGGAGCAGCAGTCGCTGTTCACTTCGGTTAAACGAAGTGCCGCGGATTATAACGAGCGGGCGTCGGGCGTCCTGAGGGATGTACAGGACGCGGTTGCAGCGTGGTGGAGAGAGCTGCGGGGCGACCAGGGTTCGGCCGCGAGCCTGACCGCTGCGGCTTACGGTGCGGCGATATTGACGGCGTTCGCCGCGATCACGGGGTTCCTGATCTGGGCATATCGGCGGATCAGGTCGATGGAATTGCTCAGCAGCCTGAAGGCAAAGCTCAAGAACGGCCGGGGACGTTCGACGGTCGAGTTCTACCGCCGAATGGAATCGGTCTTAGCAAGCAAAGGATTGACCCGCCAACCGCATCAAACTCCACTTGAGTTCGCTTATGCCGTCGGTATGCCGGAAGCGGTCTTTCTTACGAAAAAATACAACGGTGTCAGGTTCGGCGAAAAGGCCCTGTCTCAGGATGAAGCGGCCGAGATCGTGACCTGGCTTGAGAAGCTCCAGGAAACGGAGCCAATGTCCGGTGAGGCTGCCGCGTGATCGTAGCACTCGCCCATTAATATGAAAAAAGTTGGATTTGTCAGCCTTGGCTGCCCAAAGAATCTTGTCGATTCGGAAGTGATGATGGGGCAGTTGGCCGAGGCGGGCTATGAAATAA
The DNA here is from genome assembly GCA_035461325.1 of Pyrinomonadaceae bacterium. Taxonomy (GTDB): domain Bacteria; phylum Acidobacteriota; class Blastocatellia; order Pyrinomonadales; family Pyrinomonadaceae; genus OLB17. The sequence goes on along the minus strand of DATHVL010000184.1, from coordinate 298 downwards.
CGAATGATGCCGACGCTGCCGATACGGTAGTGGTGAATACGTGCGGGTTTATCGAATCGGCAAAGCAGGAATCGATCGACGCCATTCTGGAAGCCACGAATCTGAAATCCGCGGGCAAGGCCAAACGGGTGGTCGTCGCGGGCTGCCTGGTTGAGCGTTATCGCGACGAGCTGATGAAGGAGCTGCCCGAGGTGGATGACTTTTTCGGCACGTACGAGGTTACAAGGATATTGGAGGCGGCGGACGAGACGAATAATTTCCGAGAGCTGCCGCTATTGCCGATCGGCAACAAAACGGC
>DATHVL010000183.1:0-4782 GCA_035461325.1 Pyrinomonadaceae bacterium | reverse complement strand
GTTCATTCCGGAGTTGAGCATCACGGCGACATCGACCGGCACTGATAAGAAAAGCGTCGCAATACTTCCCTTCAAAAATCTTAGCCAGGACCCCGCATCGAACTTCTACGAATTTGCACTGGCCGACGCGGTCATCACTGAACTTGCACAACTCCGTTCGCTGATCGTTCGGCCGAGTTCCGTTATCGCCAAATATCAGGGCAAGGATGTGGATCCGCGTGAAGCGGGCCGCGAACTTCGCGTGCACGCGGTGCTCTCGGCCGGATTTCTCCGCACGGTCGACAAGCTGCGGGTCACCGCGCAGCTGATCGATGTCATCTCCGGCGACATTCTATGGAGCGACCGGATCGATGCCCAGGGCAGCGATGTGATAATGCTGCAGGACAGCATCGCCCTCCGCATCCTCGAAGGATTGCGGCTTGAGCTTTCCGATAACGAACAAGAAAAACTCGGACGGAGGCTGACCGATAATCACGAGGCGTGGGAGGAATATCTCCGCGGCCGCGACAATTTTGGACGCTTCATATTCCGCACCCTTTCGAAAGAAGATTGCGACGCGGCTGTCCAGAATTTTAAGAAAGCCGTTGAACTAGACCCGCACTTCGCTCACGCCTACAGCGGCCTTGGGGCCTGCTACGCCAACCGGGTATTCAAGGGGATGGGCGAGCCGGAAGATTACACGCACGCCGAGGCCGCATTCACAAAAGCGTTCTTCTACGATCCGAACGTCGTCGAGGCCCGCGTCCTGATGGTGATGGTCTATATGGCCCGCGGGGAAAAGAAAAAGGCCCGAGCCGAGATCGAACTGCTGCAGAAGCAGTTCCCGAACGAGGCCCCGCTCTACTTCGTCAAGGGAGTTATCAACCGCCTCGACGGTAAATACGACGAGTCGTTAAAGGCATTCGAGAAGCTCTCGCGTCTCGACCCGGCCGCACGTGCCGTATCGGCCTATAACCGGGCTCGTATTTTTATCTATAAGAGGGAATATGACCGAGCGATCGAGGAACTCGAGAAAGGCGAAAAGGTCGAACCTGACCATCCCATGCTAAAGATCTTCCGTTCCGGCGCTTACTACTACGGCGGCGAACGTGAAAAAGCGATCGAGTTGATCTCGCAGGTGCTCGAAGAGCACCCCGATATGGAGGGGATTCGTCCGCTCTACGCGGTTTACCTCGCCGGAAGCGGCCGCAGCGAGGAGGCTCTGGCTCAGTTGAGGCCCGAGGCCCTTGCCGTTGCTAATGCCGATCACGACACGGCCTATTGGGTGGCATCCACCTACGCTCTGCTTGGCGAGAAAGACCTCGCGTTAAAATGGTTCAATAAAGCGATCAAGCTCGGCAATGAGAATAAACCTCATTTCGAGCTCGACCGCAGCCTCGACTCCCTTCGGGACGATCCGCGTTTTGCAGAAGCAATGGCCAAGATCGGCGACAGCGACCTGACCTAGGCGGCGACCGTCTCCGCACCTATCGTTATCATATTTTTTACTCGCCGCTTCAAAGCTTTTTCGAATTGCCGAGCCTCATTCACCCCGTCAAATGAAAGCTGCTGCAGGTTTGCCTCGATACGTTTGCGATAGTCGGAGACAAGCGAATCAGACACGCCCAGCATTTCGGCCACCTCGAGTTGAGTTCCGCTGTCCGAAATCAGATAGCAGTGCCAAAGAACATTGATCATCCGGTCATACTGCTTTGCCTTGCCGCGAACCGACTTGTTTAGATCTTCGAGAAAGCCGTCAACGTAACCGGCTGCCCCGTCTTCGGCTTCGTGTCGTAAGAAATCTTCTTCCGGGGTTTCGCGATGGTCGGGTATCTCAAACGGAGCGCGGTCGTCGTCCTCGGATTCCCCCGAGCCGCCCACCGGCACCAGATGAATATCCATGATCGGCAGCCGCGACATCACAAACGACCTGAGGCTGCGGACGTCAACCGGCGAATCGATAGCCTTAAAGACCCGAATGATCAGCTTCTCCAGTTCAGCATTGCTGATCACGATCTGCGCATCGCCCGTGCAGCCTACCATCCGCGTGTCTCGGCTTTGGAAGGACACCGCCTTTACGCGTTCGTCCATTTCCTGTACGTCGCGTCTCATTTTTTTAATATCCCAGCTCGCCAGGCCGTAGAGCCTGTCCGCCAGCCGGCGGTGAGCGTCAGGGTTATCAACGTTGTCAAATCTCTTGAATGTTGCGCTTGACTGGATGAGCGTCGAGATGCGGCGCGCGAGGCGATAAGATTCGGGATACCGCTTCCGAAGTTCCGAGGTCAGCATGTTTGTCAGCTCGATCTGGCTGATCTCCGCCTCGACCTCGACGTCGGTCATCTCTGTGTCGATGTAATGCTGAAAACGGTCTTTCGTGAGAAGCGCAACAAACAGTTCCTGGGTGAGGTCTGTGTACGCGTTGTATTTGCCCTCTTCCACGAGGAAGCCGGCCCGGCGTGAGGCACGGACCAACGGGTGAGACGAAACTATCCGGTGCAGCTCGATCCAGATCTGGTTCACATCCGATACCTTAAGGTAATCGTTCCATTTACCGACCTTTATGATCCTGCCTTGATGAGAGCGGGGTTGGCTCTTTTCCTGTTTCTCTGAGTTCATATGGGGCCTTCGTGAGATGCCGCCTTAGTTCGCTTTTCCGGTGACTTGAGGTGTGGCCGGGAGAGTTTTCCGGTGCGGCAGGGATATTTTTCGGCAGCTTACGCCGCCCTCCGGCACTCGGCCGGGAACTTTTTCTCGTTTTTTAGGAATTGATACCGGCCGTGCGGGATGCGGACTCGATAAGGGTGATGGCGGCTTAAGGGTTCCGTTCCCCTTGAGCCCTCCGACATTCATATACTAGCAACATTTCCAGAAATGAGCAACATCTTTTTGCTATTTTGAATCTGTATAAACATAGGGGTATGCTCAATGAACCAGAAGTTTAATGTTTTTGGAAGTTTGCGGCGATTACGGCTTTAGTTTTACTGTATCGGAGAGTGAAAATTTACGCGCTGAACGCCCCGTGCTGTTTTTAGGCAGCGCTGCGTTACCATACGACTAATGGGAAACTTTGGTAAGAACGAGGATTGCCCGCCCTCACAAGAACTGCTGGCATTCCAGAACGGGGATATTCCCGTTAGTGAAAGTGCGAACCTGCGTAGGCATCTAGGGATGTGTGAGTTTTGTTCGGCTGAGGTCGAATTTTACGAACGCTATCCGCAGTTCGATGAGCCCACAGAGGTTCCGGCATCGCCGGAGATCCCCCAACCGCTGCGGGAGTTGGCCGAGGCCCTTATAGGCCGAAATGCCTCTCCCCATCACTTCGAACGGCTCGTGCGCGATTCTGATCTCCTGCTGCTCGACGATCGTTAGGTTTCCCCTTTTCGTTTGGCCGCATCTCACCGGCGGCCAATTAACTTCCGCAGATCTCGTCTATCGCCTCTCCGTATTTTTCATCGATCACATTCCGTTTGATCTTTAGCGTCGGCGTCATTTCACCCTTATCGATCGAGAATTCGCGCGGCAGCAAATAGACCCGCTTGACGCGTTCGTGATCGTTCATTTCACGGGTGAGTGCCACAGCGTCGCGCTGAACGCGTTTAATAACGACGGGGTTCATGCACATCTCTTCGCGGGAGCCCTCGGCCGCGATCCCCTCGGCCTCGAGTGTTTCTTTGAGCGCGTCCCAATCGGGCACGATCAGAGCACCTACTTGCTTACGGCCGGAACCGACCGCGACCGGCTGTGAAATGAGCGGGCTCTGTTTCAAAAGGCTCTCGACCTGCAGCGGTGCAACATACTTCCCGTTGGAAAGCTTGAATAGGTCCTTGATCCGGTCGGTCACATAAAAATGCCCGTCCTCATCAACATACCCGATATCGCCCGTGTGATAGTAACCCTGCTGGTCTATCACCTTGGCGGTCTCGTCAGGGTTGTTATAGTAACCACGCATCACGTTCGGCCCGCGGACCAGGATCTCGCCGTTAGCTTCGTCGATCTTCATCTCGATACCCTCCAACGGTGTCCCGATCGAGCCGACCTTATTGTCGTCCGGGCGATTGGCGCACGTTATACATGCCTCGGTCATCCCGTACCCCTGCAATATCGGTATCCCCGCGGCCCAGAAGGCTTGGGAGAGTTTTTTCGACAACGGCGCCCCGCCGGATACAAAGAATCTCAGATTCCCGCCGACTCCGGCTCGCCATTTTGAGAAGACCAGTCGGCTCGCGAGTGCGTGCTTGGCGGCGAGCACGGGCGAGACGCTCTCGTGCATGTCCTTTGCGTGCCAATATTCTTGTCCGACCTCCAGCGACCAATCGAAAAGCGATGTCCGCCATCCGCCGGCCGCCTTACCTTTCTTCACGATCTTGTGGTACACCTGCTCGAACAGGCGCGGAACCGCGGACATTATGGTCGGGCGGACCTCAAGCAAATGCGAGGCGATCTGGTCAAACGCGGCGCAGTAATGTATCGCCACTCCGTTCGAGCAGAGCACGTAGAATACCGTTCGCTCGAAGATATGCGACAGCGGCAGCACCGCCAGCGACCGGTCGGTGTTCTTGATCGGAAGCCCGTTAGAGATCGCCACAATGTTAGAAACGAAATTGCGGTGTGTGAGCATCACGCCCTTTGGAACGCCGGTAGTTCCCGATGTATAGATGATCGTCGCCAGATCGTCGGTTTTCACGGTTGAGAGGGCCCGTTCAAATTCGCTGTCATCTACCGCGGCTCGGGATTCAAGCTCCGCGAGTTTTATCACACGGGCGTCGTCCGGCACATCATTATCGAAAAAGACCAGATGCTCCA
>DATHVL010000182.1:0-3221 GCA_035461325.1 Pyrinomonadaceae bacterium | reverse complement strand
AATGACGAGGCCTCAAACGCCCTGCTCAAAACTCTCGAGGAGCCCCCTTTGACCTCTTATATTGTCCTCGTCACCACACGCCCCGACTCACTCCTCCCGACCATCCGTTCCCGCTGTCAGACGATCAGGTTCTGCCCGCTCACTCCGCACGAGATCGAGGCGTTCCTGCTCGATTGCGGCCGCTCCGCCGACGATGCGCGCCTTGCATCCCGCGTCTCCACCGGCAGCCTCGGCCACGCGCTTTCGCTCGATCTCGACGACTTCCGCACACGTCGCGACCTGATGCTCGACGTCCTTGAAAGTGCCGCTCTCCATCACGATGCCGCGACCCTCCTCCGCACCGCCGAGCAGATGAACGACGCAAAAAACAAGGACCGCTTTGAGGATTCGCTCGCCATTCTCGAGACACTCATTCGCGACGCATGGCTCCTGGCCCACCTCGCCGCCCCCGGCCTTCTCGTCAACATCGACGTCATCGATCGCCTCTCGCCCGTCGCCACAGCCGCTCCGACACATCGCTTCGCCGACTGGCTCGCCGAGATCGAACTCCTCCGCCAAAACCTCGCCGTCAACATCAACCGCAAGATCGCCGCCGACGCCCTCTTCGTCGAAATGGCCGGTTGACAGCGGATATATAATCACGCACAGGAGAAGAAGCTATGAAATATCCAATGTGTTTATTGGTGTGCATGCTCACCTTGATATTGGCCGGCACGATAACGACCCCTGCCCAGGAGCAACCGCCGCTGATCCACGGCGGCATCGTAAATGGCAAAGCGACCAAGCTGCCTCAGCCGGAGTATCCTGAAGAACTGCGAATTGCGGAGATCGGTGGTCGGGTAACCGTTCAAATCTTGATCGATGAAGAAGGCAATGTTGCATCCGCCGAACACTACATCGATCCGGACACTACTACTAAGTCACCCAAGGGCGAGTCCCCGCACCCGCTGCTAGTCGAAGCAGCGCGGGAGGCCGCACTTCAGGCCAAGTTTTCACCTACAGTACTAGGCGGCAAACCTGCCCGTATTAGCGGTTTCCTTGTCTACAATTTTTCTAAAAGTTTTCCGGTAAAGGATACGGAGGTTGCGAAGCAGGACCCGATTGAATCGATGGGAAAAAGCGGAGTGCTAAATGGCAGTGCAGCTTCGCTGCCGGCTCCGTTCTATCCCCCTTCTGCAAAGGCGGTTAGGGCATCCGGAAGCGTTACGGTTGAGGTAGTCATTGACGAGGCGGGCTCCGTCCAGTCCGCAAGAGCCATTTTAGGGCATCCGCTGCTCAAGCCTTCTGCTGTTGCCGCTGCGCGGAACGCTAAATTCTCTCCCGCTTACGATAACGGCGTGCCCGTAAAGATCTCCGGAGTGATCGTCTACAATTTCGTGTTACCGAGCGAAAACCGCTAAAATAGTTTTAGTGGATAACGTCGCCCCCTTAACCGGAACAGAAAAATTTGAACGCCCCTTAGCCGGCGCCGGCCTCGGCGTGATGGGCATCGGCGCGACCGCCGTTTGGTATTTCGACCCGACTCGTGCCGGCATTTTCCCGCCCTGCCCGCTCTTCGCCGCGACGGGTTATGCCTGCCCGGGTTGCGGACTCACCCGCGGTTTCCACGCGCTCTTCCACGGCGACGTCCTAAAGGCGATGGATCACAATGCCCTCATCCCGCTCTTCGTCCTTATCTTCGGTTTCTTTTTTGTATCGATGCTGCTCGTGGTGGTGCGGGGCTATGCTTTCCCCAAATGGTCGCTTTCACTGCCAGCCGTCTGGGGCCTGCTCGGTTTGATGCTGGTATTTGGTGTGGTGCGGAACCTGCCCTATTACCCGTTTAGCGTGCTGTTCCCCTAAAACTTAAGTGATCTGAACCAGCGGTTTTTCCTCGGTGAGCGATCTTGCCGCCGAGCCTTCCTTCCTAAGCTGCTCGACCTCTTTCACAAATTCTTCGACTATATCTTCGCCGCTGACGCGCCGCATCGGCACGCCGTCCTTAAAGATCATCCCGACGTTCCTGCCGAACGTGATCCCAAGCTGTGAATCGTGCGCCTCGCCCGGCCCGTTCACCGCACAGCCCATTATCGAAAGGTGCAGCGGCTCCTCAACGTGTGCCAATCGCCGCTCGACCTCCGTCACTATCTCGACAAAATTGTCGATATCCAGCCGTCCGCAGGTCGGGCACGCAACGACCGTCACTCCCCGCTTCCTCAGCTCCAGCGATTTCAATATTTCCCAACCGACACGCACTTCCTCGTGCGGTTCGGCGGCCAGCGAAACTCGGATCGTATCCCCGATCCCCTCATGCAGCAATACGCCAAGCCCGATCGCCGACTTGATCGTCCCGCCGAATGGCGTCCCTGCCTCCGTCACACCCAAGTGCAGCGGATAATCCACCTTAGCAGCCATCAGCCGATAAGCCTCGACCATGCGGTTCACATCCGATGCCTTCAGCGAAATAATAATGTCACCAAATCCCAGGTCTTCCAATATCCGGACGTGCCGCATCCCCGACTCGACCATCGCCTCCGGCGTCGCCGTTCCGTATTTCTTCAGCAGGTCCTTCTCCAGCGAACCGCCGTTGACCCCGATCCTGATCGGCACCTTCTGGGCCTCAGCCGCCCTCACCACCTCGCGAACGCGGTCGATATGCCCGATATTCCCCGGGTTGATCCGCAGCTTATCGATCCCCGCATCCAGCGCCTTGAGCGCCAGTTTATAGTGAAAGTGAATATCAGCGACGATCGGCACATCGGTCCGCTTTCGGATCTCATACATCGCCGCCGCCGCATCGTCATCCGGCACGGCAATGCGTACGATCTCACACCCCGCCTCGACCATCTCATCGATCTGCCGCAGCGTGCCGTCAACGTCGGTCGTGTCAGTCTTCGTCATCGACTGCACAGCAACCGGCGCCCCACCCCCGATCTGAATATCACGAACTTTTACCGCTCTTGTTTGCTTACGCATCTATCTCTATAATTTGGCGTTCGGATCAGACTGCCTTCGGATCAGCCATTCTGCGTGCCGCTCTTTAAATTCGGCCATCTCCTGATCAAAATTGTCCTGTTCACGTCTATTCTCAAAACGCTTCTTTTCTTTTTCAGTAAGAAACTTCACGCCCTTGATCTCAGAATTCTTCAAAGATTCCAGCCATCCATGAAGCTGCTTTGAAATATTCACCGCCATTCCTATCAAATTTGAAATTTCAGATTTGAGATCTGAAAACCGGGCCA
>DATHVL010000181.1:0-4904 GCA_035461325.1 Pyrinomonadaceae bacterium | reverse complement strand
GAATGCCGGACACGCCCGGAATCGGTCCGCAAGCAAAATACGATACAGGAAACGATTTCCAAACGCTATTCCGCCCGTGGAAGAAGCATTAACTGCGGGATATAGTTTTCGGGGGAACTTTTAATACTGCTGTTCGTAACCTTTTGTTGACGAAGCTGGTGTTTGAGTGCTTTGTTGGTTGCGGATCGCATAAGTAAAAAAATTAGAGGAGTTTTGCGTTGGAGGCATTGAAACCGGCTTCAGAGATCAACGGTGCGGACCTTGTCCGCCGCGCCCGTTCGGGCGACGGTGGTGCTTGGGAAGAGATCGTCACCGCGTTTTCGCGGCGTATCTTTAACCTTGCCTACCGTTTCACCTCGAACCCGGATGCTGCCGAAGACCTGACGCAGGACGTCTTTATTCGGATATACCGCACTCTTGATCAGTACGACCCGAAGCAGGGTGACCTGGCAAATTGGCTGATGCGGCTGGCCAGGAATTTGATAATCGACGATTACCGCCACCGCCAGCGTAATCCGCAGAACACGATGGCCGACGCCGTCGATGACCATCAGTACCATTTACGGGCTGTCGGCACATCGGCACATCGCGATCTGGAACGCCGCGAATTGGCCGCGCAGGTCCAGGAGGGCATAGACAAATTGCCGCCCGACTTGAAGACCTGCGTTATTCTTCGCGATATCGAGGAATTGACGTATCAGGAGATCGTCGACGTGCTGCAGATACCCGAGGGTACGGTTAAGTCACGGATCAATCGCGGCCGCATCGAATTGGCAAAGATCTTGCGTAGGATGCGGGTTGTAACGATATAGAACGGTTTTGCCGGCAAATAATAAAAGTGCCGGCGTTCAATTTATGAGAACTATACAAGGGGTATTGTTTTATGGCATTTCAGAATGAACAAATGAATTGTACGGAGTTCGAGGAGAATCTTTCTGATTACCTCGAAAAGACTCTGGACAATTCGCTGCAGAAGGGCGTCGCCGCACACGCGATGAAATGCCCGCTGTGTCATTCGCTTTTGAACGATGTTAAGAAATCGATCTCGATCTGCCACACTATGGCACAGGTTGAATCGCCGATGACCCGCCTCGAGGCCCGCATTTTAGCCAGCACTGCTCCACATGTTGAGATGCAGTGCGACGGTTTCGAAGAACATTTGACCGATTATCTCGACGGTTTCTTACCCGCCGCTGTATTCCACCGCTGGGAGCGTCACGCCGTCGTTTGTGACGACTGCACCGACCTTCCCGGCACCGTCGTTCGTTCGCTGGCGGCGATAGTTACATTCAAGACCGAAGAATTGCCCCTACCCGCTGGTCTCAACGAAAGGATCCTGCAGCGCACGATCTGGGCCGACCGCCGTGCCTTTGAGCCCGATAAGCGGTCGTGGGCAGCCGGTTTTGGCGAGTGGGTCCGCGGGCTTCGAATACCGCTCCCCGTCCCTCAACTCGCACCGGTCGCCTTGATGTTAACCTTCGGATTTCTTTTCATAAGCCAGTCGGTTTCAGCCGACGGTTCGCTGACCGACGTCTATAACAAGAGCGTACTGATAGCGGAGCAAACCTATCGGCAGAGCGCCGAGGCTTTTCGCCGTCCGGCGGCGGTCGCTCCCGAAAGCCAGGCACCGGCAAATGCCGCCGAGGGTTCCAAATGATGAACTGCGCATATCACAGCCAAAACGTTGCGGCCGTTCAGTGCAACGGCTGCGGTAAGGCTCTTTGCCCCGCATGCGATCATCGTATCAAAGGATTTCCGTACTGCCAGGACTGTATCGTGCAGGGCATTGATCTGCTAAGGAGCCGCACCCACTCAAGCGATTACGTTCCCTTCGTTCAGCGAAAGACCTCGCCGATCGTCGCCACGCTGCTGTCGTTCATATTGCCCGGCCTCGGTGCCGCATATAACGGCCAGACCGTAAAGGCCCTGGTTTATTTCGCCGTATTCATAGGCCTGTTCCAGATGTCGGTACTGACGGGCGGCATGCCGCTCTTCGTTCTCGCATTTATCGGGATGTGGTTCTTCTCCGCTCTCGATGCATGGCGAACGGCACAAATGATCCGCTCGGGCCTGACGCCCGACATCGCCGAAGATATTTTCGTCCGGCGTTTTCGAGGCAATCCCAAGCTTTGGGGCGTGCTTTTGACAGTGCTCGGCGGGGCCTTTGTTCTTCAGAGCCTTTTCGATCTTCGCGGCCTGATGCGAGGTCTCGTTCCGGCGATGCTTATCGGACTGGGCATCTATATCCTCCGCGGCTACATCTTTAAACAGAATGGCAGCGAGCAGGAGAAATGGAGCGATTTTGACAGTGCCCGGCCCGCACCGCTGTTCGTTGCAAGCCGTGAAGACCGAACGACATATCCCGGTGCATACGACGCCGGCCGCGAGCCGCATGACCGCGATCAGGGCAGTTGGAGGCGTTGAGCCCCGGGCGATTTTGTTCTAACATCGATTTGGTACTGCCCAAGGCAGTGTTAATGTTATTTCAGTAGGAGAATTATTATGCCGCTTTGGGTAAAGGCCGCAGGAAAATGGGGAAGCATTTTGGTGATAATTACGCTTGTCATCACGCTACTCAAACAATTGATCGCACTTATCGGTTTTCTTACCGGTGCCATCAAATTGCTTATCATTCTTGCGTTTGTCGCCGTGATCGTTGGGGTCGGATTTCTGATCCTTAAGGGCATCAGCGAAAGCCGTCGAACAAAAGACTAGAAATTTGCGGCAAAAAGTGGTAGGGTAGTTCTATTCGGTTAGCCGGCATTCCCCGCTTGCCAACCCGATCTTCAGTGTTTATCATAGCCACTTAGGCATTCAATTTATTAATCAAGCAGGTTTACAACAAGGCCGGTTGCCTACTCCGGCGGTTCGTTAAAGTTAGGTTTCGCGTTAGTCGCTCGCGGCTATTCTTGCGTGATTCCGTGTGCCGGGACGCTGGATTCCCAGGTACGAAATCAACGAAGGAGCTTAAAAGCATAATGCAGAAAGACTCAAGGTTCTTTTCTTTTCTATTTTCAAACAAATCATCATCAAGAATTTATATCCGCCGGGTCCACGTTTCAAAAAAACTGGTTCAAAACGGCTTTCTTAGTTTAGCTATTTTACTGGGATTATCCGCTCTCGGTGCCGGCGTGGCCGGAGTTTCAAGTCTCTCGACATCTAATTTAGACCTCGCCTCCGCCGCCCCCGTATCGCAGACAGCAAAGGTCAGGCCGACATCGGCACTTTCGATCGACTATTCACGTCCCGCTGAATCGAGCCGTATGGCTCTGAACAGCGGCGGCCCGGTCCTGTCTGAAAATTCGCTGGACGACGCCGAGCTCGAGGCTCAACTTCGAGTGATCGAAACCACAAGCGATCCCGCTTCGCTGCCGAATATGTGGGCGTTGATGGGCAAGATCAATAACGAGTACGGCTTTCGCCGGAACCCGTTCGGCGGCCGCACCTATGAGTTTCACGCGGGTATGGATATCGACGGCGAACGCGGCGACCAAGTACTCGCACCCGGTGCCGGCAGGGTAGTAAAGGCCGGATGGCACGGCGGCTACGGCAACATGATCGAGATCGACCACGGCAACGGCCTCATCACACGCTACGGCCATATGTCGAAGCTTGCAGTGTCGGAAGGCGATACGGTCGGTCGCGGAATGCTTATCGGCTATGTCGGCTCCACAGGCCGCTCGACCGGGCCGCACCTCCACTACGAACTTCTTCTCGGCGATCGGGCGATCAACCCCCGCCGTATGCTGCCCGCCGAACCCACAGAGATCGGCCGCAGCTAAATAATTTATTAATTTATGATCCGGCGAGTCCAATAATGGGCTCGCTTTTTTAATGGATGAAAGATCACGTCAAAATTGTTGATTGGCCATTGAATAATTGAAAATTGGCATAAAAGATCGCCTCTCACCGATCGCCTACCACTTACTCCGAAACGGTTCTTCGTAAGACCAGATCTTCTACGGACTGGCAGCGTCGCAGGGCCCGTCGGGCGTTTTTTGATGTCTTGGGTTAAACTATAACTCCTGACCGGATCAATTTTTTTAAGGAAATTTACGTAATGAATAAGAAGATCAATGCCTTTCTTTCGCTTGCACTGACGTTCGCGATAACGCTTTCGTCCGTCTCGATCGGCTTTGCTCGGGACGAGGGCATGTATATGCCCGACCGTATCGCGATGCTCGACCTCCGCAAAAAGGGTCTGCGCATCCGGCCCGAAGAGATCTATAACCCCAACGGCGGCGGTTTGACCGAAGCCGTCATCCGCATGAGCATCGGCTGCACGGCCGAGTTCGTTTCGCCGGAGGGCCTCATATTAACCAATCACCACTGTGCGTTCGACGCTCTTGTTTCCGCCTCGACCCCCGAAAAGGACATCATCGAGCACGGCTTCAAAGCCGATAACCGCGGCGGCGAGTTCCCGGCCAAGGGGTATTCGGTGTTCATCACCGAACGCTCCCGCGACGTCACGTCAGACATTCGACGCGGAACCGAATCGCTCGAGGGCGAGGCCCTGAGCAAGGCGATCACCGCAAATATAGAAACACTCGAAAAAGCCGAACAGGCCAAGGCCCCGGAAGGATCGCAGGTACAGATCCGGACAATGAACAACGGCTATTTCCATTATTTGTTCCAAACCCGCCAGATCAAGGACATCCGCGTGGTCTACGCTCCGCCGCGTAACATCGCCGTCTTCGGCGGTGACCCGGACAACTTCGAGTGGACACGCCACACGGGCGATTTCACCTTTCTGCGTGCCTACGTCGCCCCCGACGGCAAGGCTGCCGAGTACTCGCCGAATAACGTCCCCTACAAACCGAGCCGCTTTCTGACAATGAACATTGGCGGGCTAAAGGACGGCGAGTTCGTTTTCGTTCTGGGCTACCCCGGCGGCACGGTCCGCT
>DATHVL010000180.1:0-2890 GCA_035461325.1 Pyrinomonadaceae bacterium | reverse complement strand
TCTCGGTCTCGCCCCTGGCAAAAAGCCCTGCAACCGCGAGTGCCATTGCGATGCGGTGATCGCCGCAGGAATCGACCCGGGCCCCGATCAGCTGCGACGGCCCGACGCGGAAACCGTCGTCGAATTCCTCCGCATCCGCTCCCATTTGCCGGAGTCCGGTGATGATCGCCGCGATGCGGTCCGATTCCTTTACGCGAAGCTCGGCGGCCTCCCGCACAACTACGCCGCCCGGAAGCCTGGTACCCAGCACCGCAACGATCGGCAGTTCATCGATAAGCTGCGCGGCGAGCGGGCCATCGATCACGATACCCGCATCTTCGGGGATCTCACCGGATAAGATCGAAAGGTCGGCGACGGGTTCGCCTGAGACTTCGCTTAGGTTCGAGATCGAAAGATCGGCTCCGCATTGTCTAATGATCTCGATGATCGCCGAACGTGTCGGGTTCACGCCGACGCTCGGAAACTTAAGATCAGAGCCGGGAAGGCCCACAGCCGCAGCCAGGAAAAATGCCGCCGCTGAAATATCTCCCGGCACCCGGATGTCCCGTCCGATCAGCTCACTGCGACCGTCAATGGTGATGGCCGTCCCGGCGGCGCCCGTGTCGATCTCAAGGTTCGCTCCGAAATATCGAAGCATTCGCTCCGTGTGGTCGCGGGTGCTAACAGTTTCTGTCACCGATGTTTTCCCGTCTGCGCAAAGTCCGGCAAGAAGTATGCAGGATTTGACCTGTGCCGAGGGCTTTTCAGGTTCGTATATGATCGATCTTAAGGAGCTAACTCCCTCGATCGTTAACGGCGGTTTGCCGCCGTCGCTCTCCAGGGATGCTCCCATTTGCGACAAAGGCTCAATTACGCGTCCCATCGGCCGGGACCGGAGCGATTCGTCGCCGGTGAGAACCGTCTCGAACGGGCAACCTGCCAGCACCCCGGCTAACAGCCGCATCGTCGTCCCGCTGTTGCCGCAATCCAGCGGCCTGCCGGGCTTCTCCAGCCCCTGCTTGCCGCGGCCAAAGATCGTAACAACACCGTTTTCTCGATGGATCTCCACGCCCAACTTTTCGAGGCAATCGAGCGTCGAGGCGCAGTCCGCCGCAGCAGAGTAGTTCCGAATATGAGTCGTCCCCTGGGCGATCGCACCCAATATCGCTGCCCGATGCGAGATCGATTTATCCGCAGGAAGTCCGACCCTACCGTGTACCGTTTTTGCCGCCCGAATTCGCATAACTTCAATTCTAGAACGAATTCCCGAGAATTGTCTTGACAGCGCTTGCAGGAAACCTTTACCTTGTAAACTCTAAAGCTTGTGCCAAAGATCGAAGAACTAACATTGCCAAGCCGAATCGAATCCGTCGAAGCGGCCGCGATAAAGGCGGAGGAATTTGCGCGGAGGGAGGGCTATGGCGACGAGCACGTCTCGGCCATCGACCTGGCAATTCGCGAATCGGTTGCTAATGCGATCAAGCACGGCAACCAGTTTGACGAATCCAAAACGGTCGAGATCAAGTTCATCTCGGACGAAGACAGTGTCGAGATCACGGTTAGCGACCATGGCCCCGGGTTTGATCCGGATGAGATACCCGACCCGACCGAACCGGCTAATCTGCTAAGCGCCTGTGGCCGGGGCATCTTGTTCATGCGGACGTTCATGGACGTGGTCGAGTGGTCGAACGCCTCCGGCGGTGGAACGACGGTGAAAATGGTAAAAAAATTATAAGGACCGGCGGCGCGTGGACATTCTATGCGTGTGTGGTCTAAAATCTGCTATTCATTTCAACTAACACTTTGAGGAGATAAAAATGTCTGATATCAACATTTCGGAACGCCAAGCGGGCGATGTAACCATCCTTGACCTTAGCGGAAAGGTAACGATCGGTGAAGGCAGCGTCGCACTTCGCACGGCGATCCGCCGGTTGCTGGGCGAGGGCAAGAACAAGATCCTGCTAAATTTGGGTTCGGTCGGCTACATCGATTCGAGCGGGATCGGTGAACTCGTGTCCAGCTTCACGGCCGTAAATAAAGAGGGCGGCACCCTTAAGCTTCTTAATCTGACTCAGAAGATCCAGGATCTGCTCGCCATCACGAAGCTCTTGACGGTCTTTGATGTCTACGACAGCGAAGCAGAAGCACTGGCCAGCTACGAATAGTGCTATTTAAAAGGCGGTTGATCGGAGGATAAGGAAGGCAGAATGGGCCGTCCTTATCCTCTCGCCTTTTTTGCCGTACGGTGCATCTTTGCGAAACGGCATTTCATCAAAGGCTTTGTATCCGACAGCATATCTTTACTCATGAAAAAGCTTTTATTTCCTGTATTTGCGATCTCGCTGCTTTCAATGGGCATCTCGGCTCAGGTGCCGGCCGGTTTTGACCTTACAAACTACGGCGTCCGTATAGAGCCGGACCGGCGAGTTATCGTCGTCCTCGCGACCATCGAGGCCGCACGCACCACAAACGCCGCCGGCGAGTCCGTGCCTGTTATCAACACTCCGCTCTCGGCCGAGGGAAGCAAATTTCGGGACCTGCTTAGAAGCGACTCAGTTCAACTGGACGAAAAGCTTCGCGAACGTATCTCGTCGTTCATGATCCGCTACAAGGCCAGCCGGCCTAAAGCGACGGATGCCGAACTTGTAGCGCCGTTTATCTCGATGGCGTACAGCCTGACGCCCGCCCCGGATCTTGCTGACCCTGTCATTACTTCCGACCTTCCCGGCCGTCTTCTTGACGTACTCGATTTTGCACCGCTCGTCAGGGATTTTTACCGCATCTCGAGCATCTCGGGAAACCTTAACGACTATGTAAAGCGTTACAATGCCGCCGCTGACGGCAAGCTTCGCTCGTCGGCACAAGAAATGGTCAGCGATCTGCTCGGCTATTTGAGGACGCGGCCGCAGCT
>DATHVL010000179.1:0-2863 GCA_035461325.1 Pyrinomonadaceae bacterium | reverse complement strand
GCACTACGCCATTTATTACGGCGGGCTTATTCGGGGTTACGAGACCTCTAGCATCACCGGATTTCGGAACATCGCACTGCTCGCGGGCCTCGCGGTGCTGCCCATCATCCTCAAGCACACCTTTAAGTATCACGGCAATTGGACGCTTTACACCGCCGCAATACTGCTGTTTTCTGTCGGGCTCACAGTTCAGTACCGCCTTTTCAGTGATCCCGAATACATCTCGCGTCAGGACAAGGCGGCGGCCCGGCAGGCCAAGATCCGTACCCTGCAGATGCATTACATCCAGGAAAATTATTCCGCGGAAAAGAAGCAGATGATGGGTCTGCCCGCAACACCGCCTTCGCCCGTCGATCTTTCAGAAGAAACGCCCCGCCCGTCTGAAGAAACGTTGAGTGCCGTGCTGCTTTCGGGCAAGACTATCAATCCGATCCTCGGGGTTCTGGGGCTGATCGGCGCCTTTCTGCTTTTGCGAAAAGATCGTGTTCTCGAGCTGCTCCAAAAGAACGGTTTCCTGATCGTGCTGCTAACGCTCGTGCCGCTTTTTGTCGCGGCTATCACCTCGAGCGCGGGCAAATCCATCGGCAATATGACGCCTTGGGAACCGTCAAAGATCCCGTTCCTAGTCGGTTTCGCCGCGATATTAGCGGTGCTATATCGGAATCTCGCCCGCACGTATTGGGGCATGCCGCGGGCAAAGGACGTCGTACCGCTTATCTTCATGGCCGCCCTGCCCTTCATACCGTTTTTTGTACTCAAAGATTTCGGCCAGATGATGGTCTTTAGCGGCGTTTACGCGACGCTTTACCTGATAGCCGTTCGCCGTTTTTCACAGCGGATCGTTCTCGTCGGCAGCGTCGCACTGATCGTCGGCATACTTGTGGTCGGTGCTCTTCCGGAAAAGACGCAGGACCGTATTCCGCTTCTTCCGACGATGGCAAAGCCGGTCAAAACCGTGCTCCCCGACCGCATTCAACAGCGGTTCCACCTGTGGCTCGACGGCTTTAACCCTCCGGCACCCGAAACATCGTGGTGGAAAGGCGATTACGATAGTTATTACAAGCGTCTGGTCGAGCGGGATCCCGGCCTTCCGGCAATGGTCGCAGAGGATCCGGGCCTCCAGAGGACCATCAATATCGACGCATGGTTCGACATTCTGGCGTTCCAGCCCGCACAGGCTACTTTCGGCGTAGTTTCGGGCGGGACGACGGGCCGCGGGCTTGGCCTCGGATATCCCGAGCTGATCCCTGTCGCGGACTCCGATTATATCTTCGCCGCACTTGCCGAAGAACTTGGACTTTTCGGGGGTTTGTTGCTAACCTTTGCGCTGATCGTATTCGTCAGCGCCGGCGTCCGAACTGCTTTGGATTCAAGAGATATGTTCAGTAAGTTATGCTGCATCGGGCTCGCGGCGTTCATCGGATTTCAGGCATTGGTAAATATCGGGGGCATCACGCGTGCGTTCCCGATGACGGGCATCACATTGCCGTTTGTGAGCCACGGTGGGTTTTCGCTGATCACGAGCTTTGTAATGCTCGGAATGCTGATGGCATTTTCGCATAGGAATGCTTTGGATCTACGAGCTGCGGACATTGATGTACTGCCTTAAAGATGAGTGGTATTTGAGGCAACAACACGGCTTACCCTGTCTAATGTATAACTTTAACTGCGAGGCATAGATGGAAAACAATTCGCAACCAAATGTAGCGGCAGTAAGTGATCGCGGTCTTAGTGAAAAGCGCCCGACGAATGAGGACTCTTACCTTGTGCTCCGTGAAAAAGGCGTTTTTGCCGTGGCGGACGGCGTCGGCGGTGCACAGGCAGGCGACGTAGCTTCGCAGATGGCGATGGAGATACTGGGCGAGGCGTTTACGCACTACGGCGATTCTGCCCCGCCCGAGGAGATCCTCCGCGTCGCGATAGAACGAGCAAATCAGGCCGTTTATCAGATGGCCAGCGAGCTTCCCCAGCTTGCCTCGATGGCGACTACCATAGCCGCTATGCATTTGAAGGGCGACGTGGCGACGATCGCGCACGTCGGCGATTCCCGTGTTTATCGCGTAGATTCGCACGGCAATATCGAACGCGAAACTCTGGACCATTCGGTCGTTGAAGAAGAGGTCCGTGCCGGCCGGATGACCGCCGAGCAGGCTGCAAATCACCCAAGCCGCAACGTTATCAGCCGCGCCGTGGGGGCGGAAAGCACCGTCGAGGTCGATATTAAAACGATCATGGCCGCTCCCGGCAGCTCGTTCATTCTCTGCTCAGACGGCGTTACTCGACATATCGAGGATAGCGAGATCGCCCACATCCTGACATCCGGAATGGCGCCGGAGACCATTTGCGAAACGTTGAAAGACCTGTGCTATGAACGCGGTGCGGAGGATAACCTCACCGCTGTGGTGGTGCAAATGCCGGCCGCTGCGGGCCAGAGCGTGGCCCCGGCACCTATAGAACTTCCGGAAGAGGCGGCGGCCGCTGCTCCGATATTTGCTCAGGAAGCCGAAGAAGAGACTGTCGCAACGGCCCGTTCGCCGTTTGACCAACCGGCGGCCGAAGAACCGAGGCCGCTTCCGGCAAATGAAGGGGCCACAACCGCTCCCCCAGCTGATGAAGACGACCACTTTTTGTTGGATCCTGAAGTGTTTAGTGAACCGACTGCTCCCTCCAAACCCGAGCTTGTTGAGACCTACACCTCGGAGGCTGTGACGGTTCCCGCGGCCGCTCCGCCGCCGGAACCTGTCGCTCAACCCGTATCAGAACGCGAATTCTCAATGTTTGGCGAGGGAGCGGGAGAGGCACCGAAAGGCCGTGCGGCCGCCAGCGGGTCAGGCCTCGGAACCTTTCTTTCCGCATTTGTATG
>DATHVL010000178.1:0-4207 GCA_035461325.1 Pyrinomonadaceae bacterium | reverse complement strand
AGGGGATCGCTACGTATCCATTTGAAAATGCAGAGGCGCGCTTTGCCATCGGTGTCGCTCAGGCGGTGGAGCAGAATAATTCGGAACCGCTGCTTGGTTTGTGGCTGAATGACGTGCTCGCCGCATTGCACGAAGCCCGTACGACAAAGGAAGAGATCACGTCGGCGAACGACCTTGATCGAGACGCGGAGGCCTTCGCGTTAAAGAAGGCAGAGATGCTGACGACGAATGTCGAGCGGCGGTCTTACCTGACCGCGTGTTGGCTGGAAGCGCTTTTTACCGCCGAAGCGCGGGTCCTTGGCTGGATCTATCAAGAACTCTATGGGCGTCCGTTTACCCCGCAGTCGGCGGCTTGATCGCCTACCTGAACGTATCGCACTGGCGCATATCGCCGGAGTTGTACCCCCTCGCAAACCATTCCATACGCTGTTCCGATGATCCGTGCGTAAACGAATCCGGTACGACGTACCCTGTTGTCCGCCGCTGGATCATATCGTCGCCGACAGCGGCGGCTGCACGCAGCGCTTCCTGCGGATCGCCCGGTTCGACCAGCCCCGCGCGGTTCGCGTGATGTGCCCATACACCCGCGTAGCAATCGGCTTGAAGTTCCAGCGCCACCGAGAGGCGGTTGTTCTGACCGCGGCTCTGGACCTGGGCCATCGTGCCAAGCAGGTTCTGCACGTGGTGCCCAACCTCGTGGGCGATGACGTATGCCTCGGCAAAATCGCCTTGAGCCTTGAATTCGCGCTTTAGCTGATCAAAAAAGGAAAAGTCGAGATAGAGCTTACGGTCACCGGGGCAGTAAAAAGGGCCCATAGCTTGATCGGCGTAACCGCATGCGGAGGAGACCTGGCCTGAAAACAGCACGAGTTGGGGTTCGCTGTACCGACGACCCATCTGTTCCGGAAGCAAGCGGCCGAAAACATCTTCGGTGCTGCCGAGTACGGCGGCGGCAAACTGGCTCTGGGTGTCCGGGGCTGAGTTTGACGCCGCAGGCTGCTCCTGCCGGACGTTGGGTTCCGAGGGAAGCCCCTCAAGCAGTTGGCGCGGGTCGCCGCCCAAGAGACAAACGATCGCTGCGAGTATCAGGACGCCGATGCCTCCGCCGCCCATCGCGATGCCGCGCCCCATCCCACGTCGGTCCTCGATGTTTGAACTTTGCCTTTGTTGCCGCCAACGCATAGATATCTCCCCTTCGTCGCGATTTTGTTCGAAATTTTACCATTTCGCAACCAAATTCCTCATTCGGCGAGGGCAACCGGAGGTACGCCCCTCGGTTTTTGTGGGCTCGGCCGGCCTGTACCACATACAGGTAATTTTCCGCAAAATCTTGACAGTGGAAGGTTTAGAGGATTATCATCAAGGCTAACGGCAAATTACGGATATTCTCTCCACGTGTACTAACCCTTGAAGGAGGAAGCGATGATCAAACTGGACATTGTCAATCATCTGGCCGAAAAAACGGGGGTCTCTAAACAGAAGGCCGAACAGGTCGTCGATTCCCTATTCAATGCCATGAAAGACGCGTTGGCCGCAGGCAAGCGTATAGAATTGCGCGGCTTTGGTGTATTCGTAGTTAAGCCGAGAAAGCGTGGCGTGGGCCGCAACCCGCGCACGGGGAAGGAAGTACCGATCCCGGCCGGCAAAACGATAAGGTTCAAACCCGGCAAGGACCTGTCGGCACAGGCAGTGAAACAGTCGTAAACGAGTAAGCCGAGAATTATTAAGACTTTAAGGCCGTAGCTCACGGGAAGCAGTAAGATCTTGTGACGCTGCGGCTTTTTTTGCCCGAGAATGCCTCAAGACGAGACGATGGACATTTTCTACTACGAGCACAAGCTGCCCCGCCCGACCGGCAGGGAGTATGTGAAGCATGTCACGCTGCTGCTCATAACGTTCATCACCGCGACCATCGCCGGCACGCTCTATCCCTTTGGAGTCATACCGATATTTCCCGAGGCAGACCCCGCAACTTGGGCTGAACTTGTGCAGTTTCTGGCGGCCGCACCGGCAAGCTATCTCTTTTTCATAGGCGAGACCGCCTATCGGATCGTGACGGAATGGGACCTGCTGGTCCGCGGATTAAGCTTTTCACTGCCGCTGCTGGCGATTTTATTCGCGCATGAGATGGGGCATTACATCGCCTGCCGCATTTACCGTGTGTATTCCACGCTGCCGTATTTCATTCCGACGCCGCCGATGATCGGGCCTGCCGGAACGTTTGGAGCATTCATCAAGGTGCGGTCACCGATGCCCTCGCGAAAGGCTGTTTTTGATATCGGAGTCGCGGGCCCGATCGCGGGTTTCCTGACGCTCATTCCGATCGCGATCATCGGCATCGCTACGGCCGAACCGGTGCCGCCGGCTGCGGAGCAGGGATATTCGGGGATAATCTTTTCGGACCCGCTTTTTATGAAGTTGATCGCGGCAGTGGTGGGGGTGGACCTCTCCGCTGTTTACGGCAATGCGTTCTATTTTGCGGCGTGGGTCGGATTGCTCGTCACGGCGCTCAATCTCATCCCGTCCGGACAGTTGGACGGGGGGCATGCGATCTACGCCGTGCTCGGTCCGCGTGTGCACCTCTGGACGGGACGGATCGCGTTCGTGGTGATGGCAGTGCTTTCGGTACTGGGCTTGGTCTTTTTCAATAGCCCGAGCGGGTTCCTAATTGCGATCTTGCTGGGTGTGATGCTGCGGGTGGGCCACCCGGAGCCGTGGGACACGTCGCCCCTGGATGGTAAACGTAAGATTGTCGCGATGGTTACGCTCTTGATCTTTGTCGTGTGCTTTTTACCTTTCCCAATAAAGATCGTCTAGACAATGCCTTCCGGAAGCAGCCCCTTGATATCACGGACCATTTTTTCAACGTCTTCGCTCCCGTCGAGCGCGATCATAAAAAAGTCGTAACTCGTTTGGAAACAGACCATCCCGTTCCCAAAGAACCACACGCCCTCGAGCATGGGATTTCCGCCGAGCAGCCAGTCGATCGGGGCCCCCGTAACAGTTTTCGGATTCAGCACATTGCTCATCATCACCGCTCCGGAAGCGAAGGAGAAAGCCCCTAAAAGAGGTGCACCGACCCTTTTAGCGATGTCGCGCTCGAATCTCACACGCTCAGCATCGGCAGCGCTCAGCTGGCCCTTTTCGATCAACTCCTCGCGGGTCTTTAGATACTGGTTAAACTGATCGGCAAGTTTCTTGACCGACCACGCGGGCAGGGCGCTGTTGAACAGCCAGTGCGAGCTGACACCCGTGAAGACGACGCCGAGGCCCGCACCGACCGCCATCGAGGCACCGGTCGTCGCCGCGCGAAGCGGATACTCCTGTACCCAGCCGGCAGCATCTGAGATCGTTGTGTATGTTGAGTTGAAAGCACGGGTCCAGCCCGCACCGAGATTGATAGCTCTGCTCACGCGCTTCGCGTTTCGCTCGACCGTTTTGCGGGCGTCGCCGAGGAACTCGCCGGCCATCTCGCCCGCGGCGCTTATGACATCGCCTGCGGCCTTGCCGGCCTGTTTTGCGGCCTCGCCCGCAGCTTCGCCGGCATCCTCGGCAGAGTCACGAATGGGCTTGCTTGCGGACCAAGCCTTGCGGGCCGTTTCTTCGGCAGCCTTCACGGTCTCTTCGGCGGCCTTTGCGGCATGTTTACCGACTCCGGAACGTTCAGCCTCGGCCTTTAGCCGCTCGGCGCTCTTCTGAGCGGTGTCCGCGACGGTGCGCGCACCCTCACCGATCTTTTCCTTGATCCCAAGCTGCTTGTCGATCTCTTCGAACTTTTCCTTGGCCTCGCGCTGCCACTTATCGAAACGGTCTTTATAGTCGCTCATATCCTTTCCCACTATCTAAACGCTTTGCCTGCCGCGTTTGTTCCCGGCCCGCGGTCCGATTATATCATTACGGCCGGCGAGGTTTCCCGATAAATAGCAACACGCTTTCGGCATTTTTCACGCTGTGCTAACCTCTGTATATAGACTTGTTATGCCGCTTGTAAGTTGTCCGACATGTGGCCGGCGTGCCGAATATGAGGGTAATGAATTTCGGCCGTTCTGTTCAGAACGGTGTAAATTGCTCGATTTTGGAGCGTGGGTCGATGAAGAGTATTCGCTCCCGACCGAAACCGCGGAGCTGACCGAGGAAGAAATGGACGCACTGCAGTCCGCGATGGAAAAGAGGCAGGGCGAGCAATGAACGTACCTTTAGCATTTCT
>DATHVL010000177.1:0-3528 GCA_035461325.1 Pyrinomonadaceae bacterium | reverse complement strand
CACTGCCTTTGGTCGAGGCCGTGTTGCGAAAGCCGGGTCCGCCGGATGAAAGTTCTCGCGCACCCGCGTTGGTCGTCATAATAAGAATGACGTTTCGGAAGTCCGCCTTCTTCCCGTTGTTGTCGGTCAGCGTCGCCGAATCCATCACCTGCAGCAGCAGATTGAAAAGATTCGGATGCGCTTTTTCGATCTCGTCAAGAACGAGCACGGCGTGCGGCGTTCTCATAATGGCATCGGTGAGCAGGCCGCCTTGGTCAAAGCCGACATATCCCGGCGGTGCGCCGATCAACCGAGAAACCGTGTGAGCCTCTGCATATTCGCTCATGTCAAAGCGTAGAAATTCAACGCCCATTACCTCGGCGAGTTGCTTGGCAAGCTCAGTCTTTCCGACGCCCGTGGGTCCGGAAAAAAGAAACGAGCCGACCGGTTTTGTTTCGTGGCCGAGGCCCGCACGTGATATCTGGATCGCGCTCACCACAGCCTCCACCGCATCGTCCTGGCCATAGATAAAACGCTTAAGATCGTCGGCAAGCGTCTTGAGCCGTTCGCGTTCATCCGCGACCACCGTCTTCGGCGGTATCTTCGCCATACGCGCGACGGCGTTCTCGACCATCTGAACGGAGATGCGTTTGGGCCGTTTGTTTTCGGGAAGCAGCTTTACGGCGGCACCCACTTCATCGATCACGTCGATCGCCTTATCCGGCAGGAAGCGATCGTTGATATAACGCCCGGCCAATTCCGATGCCGACCGAAGAGTTTCGTTCGGATATTTAACACCGTGATGCTCTTCGTAAAAACGCTTGAGCCCCTTGAGGATCTTGAACGTCTCATCGATGCTCGGCTCGTTGATCTCGATCTTTTGAAATCGCCGGGCAAGCGCACGGTCACGGTCGAACGCGGCCTTGTACTCCGCAAACGTCGTGGAGCCGATGCAGCGCAATTCGCCCGCGGCGAGCGCAGGCTTTAAAATGTTTGACGCATCCATCGAACCGCCCGAAACCGAACCCGCACCGACGACGGTGTGTATCTCGTCGATAAAAAGTATCGCGTTCGGTTCTCTCTTGAGCTCGGTGATGATCGCCTTAAATCGCTGTTCAAAATCACCGCGATAGCGCGTTCCGGCGAGAACGGCGCCCATATCCAATGCGAAGACCTTTGCGTCGATCAGAACCTCCGGCACATTGCCTTCGCTGATCTTTAGTGCCAGCCCCTCGGCCAACGCGGTCTTGCCGACCCCGGGCTCACCAACGTAGAGCGGATTGTTCTTCTTGCGGCGGCAGAGCACCTGAATAGTGCGCTCGAGTTCCTGCTCGCGGCCGACGATGGGATCGATGCGTCCTTCACGAGCCTGAGCGACCAGCTCAACCGTGAAACTCTCAAGCGGTTTTCCCTGTGTACGGCGCGGATCACCGGGGCCTCCGCCCAGAATGTCGTCGTCCTCGTCAAAATCTTCCGGAAGCGGGCCGCCGTCCTGAACCTTTGAGATCCCGTGCGAGATGTAGTTGAGAATGTCGAGTCGAGTGACGCCCTGCTGCGCGAGCAGATAGACGGCGTAACTCTGGTCGGCCTGGAAGAATGCGGCGAGGATGTTGCCGCCGTCGACGGCATTTTGCCCGCTCCCCTCTGCCTGCAGAACGGCGTAGCTGATGGTTGACTGGAACGTGGCCGTGAGCTCCGGCATTACCTTCACGCCTTCGGGCAGCCGCTCGAGCGTGGCGGTAAAGTAATCTTCGAGCGAAGCGGCAAGCTCATCTATCCGCGCCCCGCAATGGAACAAAATATCGCGCGCCGAGCTGTCCTGCAGCAGAGCGTAGAGCAGGTGCTCGAGCGTTACATATTCGTGCCTGTGCCTGACCGCCTGATCGACGGCAAAGCTCAGAGTCTCTTCCAGTTCCTTAGTCAGCATCGCAATATTAATTCTATCAGTTTTCGGGTGAATTGAAATATTCGGATGTAGGCGGGTCAACGAAAGATGTCTTGCCCCGCCCCGGAGGTGAAAGGGGCAGAGTGGCAGTGGACCAAGGGCACGTTTCTCAACTTTGAATCAAGCGGCATCTTGGTTAATAATTAGCCGATTCACGAAGAAGTCAACAGATATGAAGCTCATTAACACAAGACTTTGCCTCCAACTGACCCTTTCTCTACTAATTTCTGCCTCCGCGTATTCACAAAGTAATTACGTGCCGCCGGCGCGTGAGTGGGAAAGGCGCACACCAGCGGCTGCGGGCTTCGATGCCGCCAAGCTTAAGGACGCGGTCGACTTTGCGATCGCGAGCGAGGCACGAACGCCCAGAAACCTTGAGGAAGCCCACTACCGCTCATTCGGCCGCGAACCTTTTGGTGAGGCGGTCGGGCAATTTAAAGAACGCGGAGGAGCTGCGGGGCTGATCATCCGCGGCGGCTACATCGTTGCCGAGTGGGGCGATTCGTCCCGCGTCGACATGACTTTTAGCGTGACCAAGAGCTTCCTTGCCGCAACGGTCGGATTGGCTTATGACCGCAAAATGATCCGCGATCTCCAACACCGCGTTGCCGATTACTCGGCACCAGTCGCGCCCTATTCTCCGGGGCAGAGGTTCGACGATCCCGAACGCTTCGGGCGATCACCCTTCATCGATCTTTTCGCGACGGAGCATAATAAAAAGATCACATGGGATCATCTGCTGCGGCAGACCAGCGATTGGGAAGGGACTCTTTGGGGCAAGCCCGAATGGGCAGACCGTCCGGACCGCGACGCGTCGACCTGGCTTACGCGAAAGCGAAACGAGCCGGGCACGGTCTACGAATACAACGACACCCGAGTAAACGTTCTTGCCCTTGCGGCACTCAATGTCTGGCGCCGGCCGTTGCCGGAGGTGCTGCGTGAGAACTTGATGGACAAGATCGGGGCGTCGAACACGTGGCGTTGGCTGGGTTACGAGAATTCCTATGTGGTGATCGACGGACGCATCGTGCAGTCCGTAAGCGGGGGCGGACACTGGGGCGGTGGAATGTTTATCAACGCCTATGATATGGCCCGGTTCGGACTGCTGGTCTCGCGAAACGGGCGTTGGGGAAATGAGCGGATATTAGGCGAAGACTTCCTCCGGCAGGCAAAGACGCCGACCCCCGCACAGCCGACCTATGGATTTATGAACTGGTTTTTGAATACCGAGCGCAAACTTTATCCCGCCGCTTCGGAAACCGCCATCGCTCATCTGGGCAACGGTACGAATATCGTCTACATCGACCCCGAAAACGACATTGTCATAATCGCCCGCTGGATCGAAAACGGAAAGATAAATGAGTTTATTGGGAAGGTATCGGCAGCATTAAGAACTGATTCAGCCAGTCGATAGCTCTTAGCCTCGTGAAAGCTAAGAGCTACCGATTTATAGCTTACCGCTATATTCCAAACTAATTAAGATCAAACAGCAAAAACTCGGTATTGTCTTCAGCAGATTGTAGGGTTAGCGACTTTTCTTCACTAACCGCGGCGCCGTCGCCGGGCTGCAGAGTCTGGCCGTTGATTTCGAGCGAACCGCTGAT